>PUMK01000299.1 GCA_003551325.1 Candidatus Acetothermia bacterium
AGACTTAATGTCCGCATTGTCAAGGATGATGTTTGCTGGGCGCATCGCTTAGCGAGGTGTGCTCGCTCCACAGCTTTCTTCGGCTCCGCTGTGCTCGGAGGTAGCGAAGAACTCAACACTAACCGTTCTGAGTCCCATGTGACGGGAGTCTGTTTGAACGTCATCGGAGTAACTGAGCCAACCATGAGCGGGGTTCGACAGTTGTCCAGTTGGGCGTGAAGCTGATTGCTCCCGGCCGAGACTCAGAGAATGAAGAACATAGAGAGCGCCGATCGGATGGTCAGCATGGGGTCAAGGAAGACCAAGAATGCGTCTCTGCATCAGCCGGATCAGTACGACGTCTGCTCTGGGAGCTGGGAGACACAACCTCATACCTCGTCTCATATCTCTCACGGGGTCCACCCTGCTCCTCACGTTGATCCCCGGCCTGCCGTCCTCTTAGCGAAGGGGAAGACGCGCTGTATCGCGATTCACTCGTCGAGGTACTTCCGAAACCTCTCCGGCAGTGGCGGGCCGGAAGTTTGCTGTGGTGCGGGAGCTGCGAAGCGACGAGGATCATAGCCCTCCTTCAGGGGCCAGGAACGAAAGAGGCGTGGACGGATTGCTACATTCGGACAGCGATAGATGCATCGCATGCACATGATGCAGGACCAGCCGAAGCTGATGCGCCCTCCGTCCAGCCGGATGTTCCGGACAGGGCAATCGGAGATGCACGTTCCACAGAGATTGCACTCAGGTCCGGCGTGCAGGTCTTTGCCGAAGAGGTTGTCCCCGAGACGCTCCAGCTTCGCCAACGTTCGTGCCGCACGAGCCGCCAATCTCGGCGAAAGGCGTCGTTCCACCCCCGCTGTCAGATCCCGAGCGATGGCGGCGGTTCTCGCCCTTGCTCATTCCAGAAGCTGCCGGTTCCAGTGCTCCGGATAGGACCACAAAACATTCGCCGGCATCACTACTTGGTTCTCGTAGCAGACCCGGCAGCCCCATCGTCCCAGCCGTCGGCGCACCCCCAGGACAGCCGCGCTGTTCGTGGTGTGGGGGTCACAGGGAACCGTGATGATGGCTGCCCGATTCGGCACGTCTTCGTTCTCATTCCGGCGTAGGTGTGCGAGGAGCCGGTATACAATGGGTGGTGCATCCAACGCGTAGACAGGATAGAGCAGAACAAGCGGATGGTCTCCCGTGAGAACCGTGCGCGACCTCGCTGTGGAGAGGATGCTCTCGACCCGGTGGAGGGAAGCGTCCCCCAGCTGCTCTGCCAGAAGCATGGATACCAACTCTGTGTTGCCGGTGCCTGAGAAGTAGCAGAGGATGTGGGGACTCATGTAGAAGAAAGTATACCCGGATCCAGGGTGGCACCCCTCGCGGGCAGTGCGCTCGGTTCCCGATCGGCTCTCCTGCGATTGGGCGCGTCGTCCCCTCGGTCACGCGCCCCGCCCGCCGGATCTCGAGCGACGGACCACGACGATCTTCAGTTTCCAACTCCTCTTGTCCCTTATCGTCGGCAGATCATGTCGCTGGTTGTCAGGTCGGGGTGACGGTATCGGTATTCGTTCTTGGCGACGCTACCGTGGAGGGCGTGGGTCGGGCACGAGTTGAAGCAGGCCAGGCAGGTCCCGCAACGATGCTTCCAGACAGGACGCCCGTCGACTATCCATATCTTCTCAACAGACACCTTCGCACAGATCCCACAGCCGGTGCAGACGTTCGTCACCGAATAGGATCCATCGGTCTGTGGGATGAGGGCCTCGATCGTCAGACTGGACGGAGAGGGCGTGTTGGAGACTTTCTTGAGGAAGAGGATGCTCGATCGCTCGAACACCTTGTTCAACGGGCGAACGGCTCGCTGACGAAGGCCGTTCATGTAGTCCAGTCCACGACGGCGGGCTTCGACAGCTGATGCAGTTGACCTGACCCGATGCCTCGACTGCCGGTAGGCGCGGGGACGCGAGAGCCCGATCCAGCGCAACCGCCGCGGCCCCCCATGGGTCACGAGTCCTTACAGGTAGGCCTCGTCCGGCTCCTCGACCCTGCGGGCCAAACGCCGGATGATGCTTGGCGCGTCAGCGTAGCACACGGGGAAGGCGATACCCAGGGCCTGACCATCTGAGACGAGCGTCTCCTCTGCATCAACCGAAGCAATCGGGATCGCTTCGCCGTGGATCTCGTTGGCAAGATCCCGTGCGACAGCCAAGGTATTCCCGGTTCCGGAGAAGTAGTATGCGTGCGTCTTTCCCATGATCCTCCCGTCGAATCGATGCCATGATACCCAACCCTTCGTGCACCATCAGTGCGCATTCGAGCGGGCCAGACAGGGATGACCTGCTAGAGCTCCATCACGGGGGGGAGGTCAGAGTGACTGAACCGGATCTCGGTTGCATGGACACGCTAGGTGCCATTGTGCTTCGCCACATCCTCTCCAACATGGCCTCACCTCTTGTGGTACAGGCTACGGTCAGCATGGCGGGGGCGGTCTCGGCGGAAGCATCTCTGAGCTACCTTGGGCTTGGTGTGCAGCCCCCCAACCCTCATGGGGCCGGATGCCGTAGGCAGCGCAGGTGTACATCTACCTCTCCCCATGGCCCGCGCTGTTCCCCGGGCTGACCTTGGCCACGCTGGTCCTCGGACTCAACCTCGTGGGGGACAGCCTTCGGGACCTGTTGGATCCGACGTTACGCCGACTCACCTCAGCGCGACCCGTGTCAGATCGAACACATAGATCGGGTAGATCGCAACCCCACTGACCCCGGCACGCATCGCCACGATGTTGTGCATATCCTGCAGAAAGACGTTCACGACCTCTCCAGCCAAGATCTCCTGTACGCGGGCGTAGATGTCCTGGCGCTCGGCAACGTCGACGGTGGTCGCACCCGCCTCCAACAGCTGATCCAGCTCTGCGCTCTGCCAACCGCGACGGTAGTAGTAGTCTGGTCTGTCCGCGCCGTAGCCGGTGAGCATCAGCGCTGGATCGAGCCGCCCCAGGTGACCGATCACCGTGAGGTCGTACGCAACTTGGCCGAACACCCGCTCCAGCCATGTGGCCCAGTCCACACGCTCCATGCGCACCTCGATGCCCACATTCTCCAACTGCGCGGCGATGACCTCGCCCGTGCGAACGTGCTGTGGGTAGTTGCCCGGTAGCGTCAACGTCACCCTGAACCCACCCGGGTAACCTGCCCCCGTCAGGAGCTCCCGCGCCCGCTCCGGATCATAGGGGTACTGCCCGGTCATGTCGCGGTAGTAGGGCAACGCCGGAGTCAGGTGGCTACCGATCGGGGTCCCAAAGGCACCGAAGAACACCAGTTCAATGATCTCCTCACGGTTCACCGCATGGGCCATGGCCTGCCGCACCTTGAGTGCATTCAACGGAGCTCGGTCGTTGTTGATGGCCAGAATTTGGACGAGGTTCGACGGCCCCGAGACCACTGTGAACCGCGGGTTCCCACGAAGCTCCACCGCCACCTCGGGCGTAACCTCCGCCACCAGGTCCACTTCACCGGCCAGTAACGACGCGCGTTGTGCAGCCGGATCGACGATGAACCGGAACACTACCCGCTCCACCATGGGGACACCTGGCACGTAATAGTGCGGGTTCCGCTGCAGCACCAGGCGGTCGGCAGGTCGCCACTCGACGAACTGGAACGGACCGGTCCCCACCGGTTGGCTGACCAGCTCACCACCGTCCGCGGGGACGATCACCGACTCGCCCAGTGCCAGGAGCGACAGAAAGGCCGCCTGGGGTGAGTCCAGGACGAAGCGCACGCGAAAATCATCGACCACCTCGATCCGCGTCACGCGCTCGTAGTACTCTGGACGCGGATGGCCTGTGGCCGGATCCATCGACCGCTCGAAGCTGGCCACCACCGCGCGGGCGTCCAGCGCATCGCCGTTGTGGAACCGTACGCCCTCTCGAAGCAGGAAGGTGTACTGAAGGCCGTCTTCCGATATCTCCCAAGACGACGCAAGCTGGGGGTGAAGCTCTCCCTGAGCGTTCACCTGCACCAAGCACTCGTACAGGTTGTGATGAAGCAGCAGCCGGATCACTCCAGCTGCGTTGGTCGTCGGATCAAGCCCTGGAGGCTCCGTGGAGACCGCCACCGACAGTTCCGGTGTCCCTGTGCCCAGCACACACACCAACCCAATCAAGAGTACCCACACGCCCAATCGGTTCATCTCATGCACCTCCGAGCGTCGAGTATATAGATCGTGGGATCATCTCGCCAGAGTCCTGCCTCGCTGTTCATCGAAAGTATGTACAGAATAGGGTTAACGCGTTTCTTCTATCGTGGGGTTGACAGAGGGGGAGTCGAGACTATATACTCGCGCTCGTAAATATATAGCTGCCACGGAGCAGCACAAGGAGGCAACACATGCAATGCACGATCCGCAAGCTAGCAACACTGGTCTTCATGGTGAGTACACTCGCGCTACCTGTACTCGCCGACACGATCACCGTGAAGGGCTCCACGACCAACCTTCCGATCGCTCAGCTCACCGCCGAGGAGTTCAACGCGATCCGCCCC
The DNA here is from genome assembly GCA_003551325.1 of Candidatus Acetothermia bacterium. Taxonomy (GTDB): domain Bacteria; phylum Bipolaricaulota; class Bipolaricaulia; order Bipolaricaulales; family Bipolaricaulaceae; genus B1SED10-245. The sequence continues at coordinate 4,521 of PUMK01000299.1, forward strand.
GATATCGTCATCTCTGTTCAGGGCGGCGGCTCGGGCACGGGGATCGCCGCCATCATCGACGGGACTGCCGACATCGGGAACACTTCACGGTTCATGAGGGTCAGCGAGTGGAGCAACGCCGTTGCAAAGGGCGTCCTCCCCTACAACTGGTACATCGCCAATGATGGGCTCGCTGTTGTGGTCCACCCTTCGAATCCTGTCCAAGAGCTGACGTTCACCCAGATCCAAGGGATGTACGCCGGGACAATCACCAACTGGAGCCAAGTGGGTGGTCCGGATCTACGGTTGGTCGTTGTCTCTCGCGATACGGCCTCGGGCACGTTCGGTTCGTTCAAGGATCTCGTCCTGGACGGTGCGGAGGTGACCGCACCGGGTGCCCTCTTTCAGCCGTCGACTGCTGCTGTTGAAGGCACCGTGGCCGCGACCCCCGGTGCGATCGGCTACATAGGGCTGGGATACTTGAACCCTCGGGTCCGGGCGTTGGCCGTGGCTCGGACCGAGGCCGGCCCGTTCGTCCTCCCGTCCATCGACAACGTCGTGGCCGGACAGTACGCCATCTCTCGGCCACTCTTCATGATCACGAACGACTTCCCGACTGGGGCTGTTCTTGACTACATCAACTTCATCCTTTCCGACGCTGGACAGAGGCTGGTGCTGGAGACAGGGTACGTTCCCGTCCGGGTGCTTACCCGCTAACCGTCCCCACCAACGACAGCCGGCTGCTGCTGGTTGCGGCAGCAGCCGGCCCCCATCGGACCGAGCTGGTTAGGAGCATTCCTCGATCCGCGACGACTGAGGTCCAGGGAGCAAACACCGTGTGCAAGGGCAAGGGGTAGACGTTGAACAGGAGCAAGGGAGGCAGGCGGATCAGAGAGCAGTCCGTGCGCTGGCTCATGGGGGCGTGCGCAGCGGCCTCCCTCTGTGCGCTCGGTTTGATCGTGCTGTTCTTGTTCCGCGAAGGGTTGCCGGTGTTCCGAACGGTCAGTCTCGGTGCGTTCCTCGGCGGGCGTCATTGGTTCCCCACGAGCGAACCGCCGTCGCTCGGAATTCTCGCGATGATCCTCGGCTCAGGGCTCGTCACCGGATGTGCCCTTCTCGTGGCTGTCCCACTTGGCATTGGAACGGCTCTGTTTGTAGGTGAGGTTGCCCCTCCCAGCGTCCGCAATCCCCTCAAGGTGGCGGTGGAGATGCTCGCTGGCGTCCCCTCGGTGGTGTACGGTTTCTTCGGGCTGATGATCGTCGTGCCGTGGATTCAGGAGGTCTTGGGGCTCCCCACCGGACAGACCGCGCTGACCGCTTCTCTCATCCTGGGCATCATGGCCGTGCCCACCGTGGCCAGCATCGCCGAGGATGCCGTTGCTGCTGTGCCCGACACATGGCGCGAGGCCTCCCTCGCGTTGGGTGCCACCCGCTGGCAGACCCTGCGTACGGTGGTGGTACCGGCGGCCCGTTCCGGGCTTCTAGCTGGTGTCCTGCTGGGGATGGGCAGAGCGGTGGGAGAAACGATGACTGTACTAATGGTTTCAGGAAATTCCCCAATGCTTCCACCCATGCTGGGATGGCCCGTGCGGACGCTGACCGCCAGCATCGCGCTCGAGATGGCTGAAAGCCCCGTGGGCAGTACACATTACCACGCTCTGTTCGCCATTGGCGCCGTGCTCTTCTTGTTCACGCTCTTCTTGAACGTCGTCGGAGAGCTCGTGGGTAACAGAATCCGGGGGCAAGCTTGAAGCGGTTGTGGACCCAGCACACAGCGTTTGCCCTATTGGGGCTAACAGCACTCATCGTGTTCGCGGCTCTGGTACTCGTGCTAACTTTCGTGGCTGTCCGGGGTGCGCCAGCGATCTCCTGGGAGTTCATCAGCGCCTTCCCGCGCCGGGGTATGACTGAAGGAGGTATCTTCCCGGCTCTGCTGGGGACGTTCTACCTCGTGCTGGGCACGGTGTTCGTCGCCCTTCCCCTTGGGGTCGGAGCGGCGATCTACCTCGCCGAGTACGCGGAGCGGCGCACCTGGACACGTGTGGTGCGCATCGGGGTCAACAACCTGGCCGCCGTGCCGTCCATTGTTTTCGGGCTGTTCGGATTGGCCTTCTTCGTCAAGGCCCTG
>PUMK01000156.1 GCA_003551325.1 Candidatus Acetothermia bacterium
CGGCGGCCACCTTCTCCAGGGTTCGATCGTGAAGGGCGTGTTCCAGCTGTTAGTCACTGAGCTCGAGGGGATCGATGTCCTGTACGGACCGACGTTCGAGGACGGCTTCCCGGAGAACTGGTACCGCGAGATCGCATAGACCCAGGCATTGGAAGAGGCCCCGGTGCGCGTGCGAACGGTCAGTCTTCCCGCACCTCGGGGGCTGCGGCCGGGGTACGGGTTTCCGCCTCCTCGAGGGGCAGATTGAGCGAGCGAAGAAGCTTAGTGTAACGGGGGTCAGCGCGTGCCCCCTCCGGTAGGGGAAGCACCTTGAGCATGCGCACCATGGACTCCCGCTCCCGTACCGCCTCCGACAGTCTGTCGAAGCCCGCATCGAGGTCACCGAGCCACAAACGCGTAAGGCCGATGACCGTGTTCGTCGTGTCGCTTCTCATGGTGGCTTTCGCCTGCCGAGCAACGAGCGCCCGTGCTTCCTGGGCGTTTCCCGTGATGGCTTCCACGAGGCCGCGGATGCTGTGGGCCGCCTCGGCGAGCCTGGGGAGCGATCCGGCGTAGCGGTTGGCAAGCGCTTGCAGGCTTTCTACCGCCCGATCGCGTTCGCCCCCCAGGGCGCCAGCCACAGCCAGGGAAAGACGTAGGCCCGGCCAATCATCGTCCTGCTCGGTTGCCCTGGCGAGCATCTCGCGGGCTGTGTCCTCGGCCCCCGAGCAAACAAGCGCCAGCCCTAGGTGGTGCCCGGAGAAGGGAGCGTGCGCCCGTGCAGCGGCACGCCGAAGCGCGGCCCGCGCCTCCTCGACACGCCCCAGACAAAGGAGATGCGCTCCGTACTCAGCGTGGGCTGTAGGCGCCTCGGGGTCCGCAGTGAGGGCTTGTGTCAACGCCTCGTTGGCGCGCTCCCAGTCTCCGGCAGCTTGGTAAGCGTGGGCAAGCGAGAACCGGGCTCGCACGAAACCAGGGGCGATCTCCAGCGCACGACGCCACTGGGAGATCGCCTCGTCCTCGCGGCCCGCTTCGTAGAGAAACTCACCCGCAACCACGGCAATCGTTGGGGACAGAGGGTCGAGCTGGAGCGCTTTGCGGATCTCCTGGAGGCCCTCTTCGGTGCGGCCCGTGGTGTGGAGAACGTTGGCCAGCCAGTGGTGCGCCGGGGCGTAGCTCGGGTTGAGGGCTGTTGCCCGTCGGAACGACTCTTCCGCGCGGGCGAGGTCGTCGGCCTCCTCGAGGAGCACCAACCCCAGCGAAGCGTGGGCCTCGGCGAGGCTTGGGTCGAGGGCGATGGCCTTCTCCGCTGCTTGGCGAGCTTCCTTGAGGGCGTCCCGTTTCGGTGCGTACCCCCAGTTCACGAGAACAGCGTGTGCGTCGGCGAGCCCAGCGTACGCCGGCGCATAGCGATCGTCGAGACAGATGGCCTGCTCGAACAGCTCAGCAGCCCTGCGCACGCCTTCTTCGGAGCGGCGGTTCCAGAAGTGCCGGCCTTGCAGGTACAGCATGTAGGCATCGACGTCCGCCGCTGGGGGAACGCACACCCGGGACCGCTCCTTGCCCAGGAGCTCCACCTGAAGCACCTGGGCCACCTGCTGGGCGATCTCCTCTTGAAGGGCGAACACGTCCTCCAAGTTACGATCGTAAGCCTCCGACCACAGATACTCCTCGGACTCGGCGTCAACAAGCTGTAGCGTGATGCGCACACGGCTGCCCGCCTTGCGCACGCTGCCCTCGATCACGGTGCCCACGTTGAGTTCCTTGGCGATCTCGGCCACCGACTTGCGGCTGTCGCGGTACTTCATGGCCGAGGTCTGAGCGATCACCCGCAGGGCGGGAAGGCGGGACAAGGTGTAGATGAGCTCGCCCGTCATCCCATCGGAGAAGTAGGCGTCCTCGGCGCTGGGGCTGATGTTCACGAGCGGCAGGACGGCGATCCGTGTCGGCTCCGCAGGCGCCGGGGCGGCGGGGACTTCCTCCCAAGGGAACACCAACCTGTACAGCGCAACCGGAACCCCGATGTGCTTGAGCTGCCGTCGGCCGAGGCTTGAGAACGGGAGGCGGATCCTGTTGCGCACGAGTTCGTACACCTGCGCCGTGACACACACACCACCGGGCTGCGCAAGAGGCTCGATGCGCGAAGCGACGTTCATCCCATCGCCGAGGAGATCTCCCTCTTGGTCGATCACATCCCCTACGTGGATCCCAATGCGCAGAAGCACCCGGCGCTCCTCGGGCGCCTCGGCATTGCGCGCACGCATCGATTGCTGGATGTCGATGGTGCACTCCGTAGCGGAAAGCGCGCTCGTGAAGTCCACCAGGAACCCGTCTCCCATGGTCTTGATCTCCCGGCCACCGTGCCGGGCGAACCGCGTTCGTAGGAGGTTACGGTGCTCCTCAAGGAGTTCCAGCGCAAGCGCCTCATCGCGCTGCGCCATCGTGGTGTACCCGACGATGTCGGTAACCATGACCGCTGCCAGTTTGCGTCCTGTGCGTTCCATACGGCTGTGACCTCGCATCCGATTATATCGGGAACAGCCCGGTGCCTCGCCACAGCACAACGCTCCCCGCCACAAGCACGGCGTCGTCTCCGTTTGTGCAACGCACCCCCAGAACCGAGAATGGTTGTGGGGCGGTGTGCGAGATGGACACGGTAACCGTGGTGATCAGCGCAGCAGGGGGCCTCGCTCTCTTTCTCTACGGACTGCGTGTGCTCAGCGGCGCCCTCAAGCGGGCCATCGGAGAGCGCATGCGCTTGCTTCTGGATCACCTCACCCGCCATGCCTACCGAGGTGTGCTGGTGGGCACCGTCACGTCAGGCGTTCTCCAATCAAGCAGCATGGCGATGGTCCTGCTGATCGGCCTGGTCAACGCTGGAGCGCTCAACCTCCGTCAAGCAGTGGGGGTTATGCTGGGTACGGAGATCGGCACGTCAGTGACCGCCCAGCTCGTCGCGTTTCGCGTGGGGGCGTACTACCTCCCCCTCATCGCGCTGGGGTTCCTCATATCGGAGCTTTTCCGTGGTCGACATGCCGGGGACGCGGGCCGAGTCGTGTTGGGCTTGGGGCTCCTGTTCTTGGGGATGGACGTGATGTCCGGGGGACTGGCCGCCCTCGCGGAGAGCGATGCCGTTTTGAAGCTCCTGGCCTCTCTGGGGAAGAACACGTTCCTGGGGGTGCTCGTGGGCGCAGGTGTGACAGCGCTGATTCAGAGTTCTTCAGGGATGACCGCCTTGATCATCGCGATGGGCGCTGCGGGCATCCTCACGCTGCCCAGTGCGGTGGCCCTGGTCCTCGGAGCGAACATCGGGACCACGATCACCGCCCAGCTGGCGTCCATCGGTGCAGCGCTCCCTGCACGACGGCTGGCACGGGCACAGCTTCTCGTGAACCTCGTTGGCGTGGCCGTGCTCGTTCCGCTCGTACCCTGGTATGCGGAGTTCGTTGAGCTCACCGCGCGTTCGCTCGAACGGCAGATCGCCAACGCCCATACGTTCTTCAATATGGCCAACACGCTGCTTTGGCTACCCATGGTGGGGACGCTGACCGCGCTCGTGGGACGCTTCGTTCGCGGCAGGGCGCCGGTGGGGACCGCGACCCCCGAATACCTCTCCGATGCGTTCCTATCCGCTCCCACGGTGGCCGTTCACCAGACGCGACGCGAGATCCTACGGATGGGCGACCTGTCGCTCGCGATGATCGATGCGTGCCGTAGGGGGTTGCTCGACGATACGCCCGAGGCATTCGAGGAGGTTCTGGAGATCGAGGTTGCTGTGGACAGCCTCAAACGGACGATCGAAGCGTATCTCGCACGCATTCCGAGCGAACAGCTCGCAGCCTCCGAGGATCGCCGACTGCACATCCTCCAACACGCTGTGGGCGACATCGAGCGCGTGGGGGACCAGGCGGTGAACATCGCCGAACGGGGGCGCGTAATTCAGCGGAAGGGCAAAGCCTTCTCCAAAGAGGCGTGCGATGATCTTGACGCCCTGTTCCGTTCAGCCCGGCTGCTCTACGCGCGCACGCTGGACGCCCTGCGCGATGAGGACAGGGATCGCGCGGAAGAGGCGCTTCACTTGGAGGCCGAGGTCGACCACCTAGAGGTGTTGTTCCGACGCCGGCATGTTGCAAGGCTGGAGCAAGGTGTGTGCGATGCTACCGTGGGCATCACGTTTGTGGAGATCCTGCACAACCTTGAGCGGATCGGCGATCACGCGGTCAACATCGCCGGCGATGTGCTCCACGCCCCATAGTAGAGGGCGGGGCTGTGTCCCCGCCCGCCACACGCGGGCTGTGTCCCCGCCCGCTTTTTCACTTCTTGATCGTTGTGGCGCAGTGCCTATAATGCCTATGGTTATGTTTGTCACCCACATGAGGGTTGCATCCATGAAGGCGGTGCCATGAATGAGGTCATGAGCGAAGTGTTCCCATATAGTAAACGTCCGTGGATGGAGCATTACGATCCGGGAGTGCCCGAAGAGGTACCGTGTCCGTGCACGCCATTGTGGGCGCTTCTGGAGGAATCGGCAGCGAAGTATCCCAAACGACCGGCCCTTCGATTCTACGGAGCCAGCGTTTCGTACGATGAACTCAACAAGAGAGCGATGAGCTTCGCCTCCGCGCTGGCGGAACTCGGTGTGTCCAAAGGTGATCGGGTCGGCCTCTATCTCCTCAACAGCCCGCAGTTCGTTATCGCGTATTTCGGCGCACTCAGGGCGGGAGCGGTGGTTGTGCCGGTGAGCCCCGCATACTCGAGCTCGGAGCTTGCCTTCCAGCTTCAAGATAGCGGCTCGACCTATATTGTATGCCAAGACGTGCTCTTTGAGAACGTCGAGCGTGCTGGTGTTGAGCTCAAGGGGATCATCGTCACAGGCGCCCACGAGTACCTGCCCACGCTAAAGGGTGTGTTCGCGAAGAAGACGCCGATTCCTGACCGGCCGGGGGTCCACCACTTCCAGAAGCTCCTGAAGGGCGCTTCCGGCCCCCTACCCGAAGTGACGATCAACCCCGAGGAGGACCTAGCAGCGCTTCCCTATACCGGGGGAACAGCCGCGCAGCCCAAGGGGGTGCGCCTCACGCACGCGAACCTTGTCGCGTGCACGGCACAACTCCGGGCATTCTTCCCGGTGCTCCAGGAGGGCGAAGAGGCCATCGCCGCCTCGCTTCCTCTGTACCACATCTACGGGCAGGTGGCTGCGCTCCTCATGGGGATCCGGATCGGCGCTACGATCGTTTTGTTCACATCGCTCGACCTAGGTCAGATCCTGTCCTCTGCGGAGCGGGAGAAGGTCACGGTGTTCTACGGGGTTCCTGCGTTGTACGATGTCCTGAAAGACCACTCCAAGACCACCCTTGTTGATTGGGCCCGCATGAAACTCATCGTCTGCGGTGCCGACGCCCTTCCCGACACGATCGCCGAAGCCTGGGAGACGCGAACGGGACGACCTGTCATGGAAGGTTTCGGGATGACCGAGACCTCCGGTGTGAGCCACGTGTCGCCGACGCAAAGGATCAAGCGCGGATCGTTCGGTGTACCCCTTCCCAATGTGGATTCGGCAGTAGCCGATGTGGAGGGCGGGAAGCTCCTGGCGCCGGGCGAGGTGGGAGAACTTGTTCTGGCAGGTCCCAACATCACCGCGGGCTATTGGGAGCGCGATGAGGAGAACAAACGCTCCTTCGTGGAGATCGAGGGTCGGACGTGGTTCCGCACGGGTGACCTCGTTCGCGTGGACGACGATGGGTATTTCCACTACTGCGCCCGTACAAAGGACCTGATCAAGTACAAAGGCTTCTCCATCTTCCTCCGCGAAATCGAAGAGCTCATCGGCCAACACCCGATGGTCAAGGCCGCAGGTGTTATCGGCGTCAAGGATACCCGTGAACGGGAGTACCCGAAAGCCTACGTGGTGCTTCGTCCGGAGGCCCGCGGGCGGGTGACCGAGGCGGAGATCCGTGACTTCCTCAAGGGAAGGCTTGCCCCGTACAAGGTTCCGAAGGTCGTCGAGTTCCGGAGCGAGCTCCCGAAGACCGATGTGGGGAAGGTGTCCCGCCGTGAACTCCGCGAGGAGAGCGAGGGGCTTTGACGGGGGACTTCTTCGCCGTCTCCGAGCTTTCCAAGCGTTTCGGAGGTCTGGAGGCGGTACGCAAAGCCAGTTTCCAAGTTCGGCCACGGGAGATCGTCGGGCTGATCGGGCCTAACGGGGCGGGGAAGACCACCATGGTGCAGATGATCATGGGGCTTCTGCGTCCCGACTCAGGCCGTGTGTTGCTCCGTGGGCAGGACATCACACGCGCGCCCACATGGAAGCGTGTGGTGGAGGGCATCACCGGGACCTTCCAGAACAGCCGTCCCATGAAACGTCTTCCCCTCATCGCCAACGTGATGGTGGGCTTGTACAACCCGCGCATGACACGCAAGGGCGAGTGGGTGAAGACGGTGGAGGTCCGCGCACTCGACGCCCTCGAATTCGTTGGTCTCTCCGATCTGGCGATGACGCAGGCTGGGTCGCTCTCACAAGGGGACCTCAAACGGCTGGAAATCGCGCGTGCGATCGCCACCGACCC
>PUMK01000250.1 GCA_003551325.1 Candidatus Acetothermia bacterium
AACGCCGACGCAATGCCAAACAGGACGTAGATCCGCTCCTCACGTCCAGCACCTGACCATCCACGCAACACCTGCTTCCACATTCCTTGTTTGATGTAGCCCATGGCCTTGATCCGCAAAGAGGGAATCTCCAGCCAGTCCATTAGGATATAGTAACCGTCCAGTTCCAGAAAAGGGATCAAATTGATGAGGAACGAAAGGTACGAAACAAACGCATTCTGGAAGAATACCCCCTTGAGCACCGGGTTGCTGGACAACGCAACCAAGATCGCGCTGATCCCTCCCAGTACCGCCGTGACCCATGGCCCAGCGAACGAAACGGTGATCCTCGCACGACGTGGCGCCATCCAGATGTCGGAGGTGTCGACGAAGGGTGTTGGACGCCCGTAGTGAAGCAGTGCACCACACCTGCGGACTTCGCGGCCATGGTGTTTGACGGCCAGAGCGTGGCCGAGTTCATGGACAACCATGCCCAGAGCAAGAAAGGCTACAAGAACGAGGAGACCCACACCGTCGGATCCGGCAACCTGGCCGGGAGCGTGACGACCCGTACCCCACTGCCAGGAAACCAGGAAGATGCCGGCCACAACGACGAGTGCCTGCACCACGACCGCCGGCACCGTGAACCCGATGCGACCTCCCCAACGATACAGGGACGCGAACCACCGATCGGCGTTGCGCAGCACGAACTCACCACGGAACAGCAACGTGGACCAACGTGCCATCCAGTCCAGCCGGCTTGGCAGGCGGAAGCGTTCACCAACTGCTGCGAAAATTTGCACAGGACGTTCCGCCAGAAACCCTTTTTCTTTGAGTTGATCGATGAGGAAGCTGAGTCGGTCAAAGGGAAACGCACCATGCTCCGCGAAGTACGCTACTGCAAGATCCCGGAGCGAATGGTTGCCATCCATCCGCTCCCATAGGAAGAAATCGTGGGCCTCCAACATGAGGTAGTCGTCCGTCTGCGTGTTCCGAAGGACATACTGCGCATCACCTCTGGAGGTCACGTGGTGGGCAACTTCAGAGTGTGGACTCTGACGAGGCTTGCGCTTCGAGGTATCGAGCCGATCCCGCACCACCGCCCACATGTCTGTGGTGGCGATCGCCTGTCTGCTTACGGCAACGTCCAGCGTACGCCAAAGCCCTGTTGTCTCTGTCCCGTCTTCCTCATGTGACATGGTCCAGTACACCCTCGCACGGCATCGCCATCTTCTCCACGCGCGCACACCTTCTTTATGCTCTCTTCACCTTGCTCGCGCGTCGGGCCATGATACCATGTTTGTCGTAGTGGATCAGGTTGCGTAGGTGCGGAACTTGAGCGCCATGCGAAGTGACCGAAGGTGCGTTGGGACGTCGTCGTCTCCTTTCTGGGGTAGGTCACAATCGGTGCTCTTGCTGCTTGTGTGCTGTTCCAGGTACCTGTACTGCGCCCCGTTTTGCCGAATGCAACACCCTTCCCGTCCGCCGACATGCTGCGGTTGTCCTGGGGGTCCTGTTCGGTCTGCTCTCCATCTACGGCACGCCCTCACGGATACCCCAACTCGGCGGCGTCATCAACATCCGCAATATGGGATCGTTGATCGCAGGACTTGTGGGGAACGTAGCGCCAGCGATGCTGGCCGGTACCATGGGAGGCACCCACCGGCTGCCCATCGGGATGGACGCCGGCCTCATCTACAGAAGATGGGCTTTGGTACGCCCCATCCATGCAGGTCCAGCGGTGCCCTGCTGGAAACCGGTCACATCTCGTTCGCCGTACTCCTCGTGGGCGACCGGCTGAGCAGGAAAGGAGTGTGCAGACGCCAAGCTCCCGCGTGCATGCGTTGAAAGGCGTTGAGAAGAAGCGGGGCACCTGCACCAAGACACCCGTGCAGGCGCCCCGAGCGTTTCGTTATCAGCTAGCTACCGAAGCTCCACTTGTTGATGTTCACAATGGGCCGGCGGAACGGATTCCAAAGGTCGTCTGGAATCACGAGCTCGTCGTTGTACGCCTCCCCAACCAACGGCCAGTACAGGGGATAGCTCGCCACTTCGTCCATGGCGATCTCCTGCACTCTCCGGTACAAGGCCCAACGGTCTTCAGCATCGACCGTCAGCCTGATCTCGTCGATAAGGCGGTCCACTTCTTCGTTGTAGTAGGTCCCGAAGATGGGGTTCCAGCTGGACTCGGAGTGCCACACCTCCACGAAGCTAATCGGCTCCGGAACGCTGGCGCTCCAGCGCTCGCGGAACATGGGGGCCTCCCCTTCCGCTGTGACATCGAGATACGTACCCCACTCCAGCGTCACAACCTCGGCCTCGATGCCGACCCGCGCCAGGTGGCGCTCGATGAGCTGCACTTCCTGAACGCGCTCGCGGTATCCGGCAGGGGCATAGATCTGCGTCTTGAACCCATCGGGATACCCTGCATCCTCGAGCAACTGACGCGCCTTGTCCAGGTCCACCTCATAAGCGTTGGCATCCGCCGCATAGGCAGGGTGGAACGTGGGCACCCGGCCCCGGGCCGGAACGGCCATATCGCCACGCGTCAGGGCGATCACCTCAGCCTGGTCAATCGCGTACGCCACAGCCTGCCGCAGACGAACGTCGCTGAAGATGGACTCAGGGCGCTTATCAAAGCAGATGCGATGGTCCTCGAAGCGTTCGTAGGTTCCAAACTTGAGTCCGATGCCCGGTCGACCTTGCAGGTAGGCAAACTCCTCGGCCGGCATCTCCGGCATGAAGTCGACATCCTTGGTCTCAAGGGCCATGATCGCCGTGGAGAGCTCCGGGTAGAACCGGAATTCCACCCGCTCGATGCGGGCCTTGTCCCCCCAGTAATCCTCGAATTTCTCCAGGACAATACGCCGCCCCGGCAGGTGCTCCACGAACTTGTAGGGTCCAGAGCCGATCGGATTACGCTCGAAACCCTCCCAGCCCACCTCCTCGATGTACGCCTTGGGCAGCACATGCCCGCGGAGGCGTGCCAGGGTCAGGAAGGCCACGTCTGGCTCGGAGAGTGTGACCTTGACCGTGTAGTCCTCGATCACCTCTACGGTCTCGATCCCCACATAATAGCGATGATGGGGAGACCCGAGATCCGGATCCATGAACGCCTCGTAGGTGAACTTCACATCGTAGCCTGTGAGCGCATCGCCGTTGTGGAAGGTGATGCCCTCGCGAATGTAGAATGTGTAGACGAGACCGTCATCGCTGATCGAGTAGTCCTCGATGATCGCATCCTCAGCCGTAAACGAACCTTCCGAGGTTAGTTCGATGAGGGGATCACATACGGCCCCCAGCACGAAACCTGTCTCCGTATCCTGATACGTGATGGGGTTCAAACGTGAAGGCTCCACCTGCACCGCGATCCTCACAACCGAAGCCATGCCCACACTGCCCACAACAAGCAAGGCAAGACTTAGGCAAAGCACGCCCGACAAAAGAATCCGCTTCACACCGATGCACCTCCCATGGCACTGCACAACTGCTACTGCTCCACCGTCTTGGCCTTCTTGGCCGCACGCCCGACAGCGCTCCCCTACGTACGAGCAGGAAAGCTGTATAGCATCGTAGCGCTTCGAATCGCGGCGTGTCAAGCATCGTGTGAGAAACGACTTCGGCCCAGCCCTCGCACATACTGCGCGCGGACCTTAGGGCAACCCAAGAATGCTGCGCCGGACTTCTGCGGGACTCTCCTAACGGGACGGTGCGGCGCGTGCATCGTCACCGTACCGATGGCAGGCGACGCTCCATTCGGCGGACAACATGCGCAGCTCAGGTTCCATTTGGCTGCACACGTCCCAAGCGTGTGGACAGCGAGGATGGAAGTTGCATCCGGGGGGCGGGTTGACGGGGCTGGGGACTTCTCCCCCCAGCTGAAGCTCACCGAGCGGCTTGTCGGGGTCGGGCTCCGGAACAGCCTGCAGGAGCCCCACAGTATAAGGATGATGGGGATCGCGGAGGATGTCCTCTGTGCGTCCGACCTCCACGATCTTTCCTAAGTACATGACGCCCATGTGCTCAGCCACAACACGCACCAGGTTGATGTCGTGGGATATGTAGAAATACGTGAGCTCCCACTCTTTGCGTATGTTCTCTAGGAGCTTCAGGATCTTCGTCTGAACGGACACGTCCAACGCCGAGGTCGGTTCATCAAGGAAGATGATGTCCGGCTCCACCGCCAGCGCTCGGGCCACCCCGATCCGCTGCTTCTGGCCACCACTGAGTTCATGGGGGAAGCGCACAAGATGCTCGGACTGCATCCCCAGCTTCTGAAGCAAATGCACGATCCGCAGGGTCAATGCGTCTTTGCCACGCGCAATCCCGTGGATCTGGAGGGGGCGCGCCAGGATGTCGAACACTGTCATCCGGGGGTTGAGCGACATGTGTGGATCCTGGAACACCATCGCCATCTCTTTGCGCAACGTCCTCAGTTGCGCCCGCTTGTACGCAGCGATGTCCTGGCCTTTGTAGATGATCTGCCCGGAGGTGGGTTCCAGCAGCCGCTGGATCGTGCGGATCAACGTCGATTTGCCGCAGCCTGACTCGCCGACCAACCCGTACGTGTGGGCACGGTGGATCTGGAGATCAACGCCATCCACAGCACGCACTGCACCGCTCGGAGACGGGAAGTGCTTCGTCAGTCCTATGACATCAAGCAACGCCGGCATAGGTTCACCTTGTATGGCAGGCGACATGGTGGTCGTCATCGAGGGCCACAAATGGCGGCCTCTCGCGCCCGCAGATCTCCGTCGCTTGGTCGCAGCGAGGGTGGAAGCGACAACCCTTGGGAGGGTTGATGAGCCTGGGGACCGTCCCCGGGATCTCCGCGAGGTCGTCGAGGTTCGTCTGCACGCCCAGCACGGAGTTGAGCAGCTTGTGGGCATAGGGATGAACGGGGTTCTTGAAGAGTTCGCGCATGGCGGAAGTCTCGACAATGCGACCCGCATACATGACCGACACATGGTCGCAGAGCTCACTGATCACCGCCAGATCATGCGTGATGTAAACAACCGTCATCTGCAGTTCTTCCTTGAGTTCCCTCAAGACCTTGATGAACTGTGCCTGAATGGAGACATCGAGGGCTGTGGTCGGCTCATCGGCGATCAGCAAGTGGGGGTTGCAGGCCAGCATCATCGCGATCATCACGCGCTGCTTCATCCCCCCGCTCAGCTGGTGAGGATACTTGTGCATGAGCGACTCCACATCGGGCAACCGCACGCTCCTCAGTGCCTCAGCGATGATCGCGTCGTAGGATTCCCTCCGGGCATTGTGGTACATACGCACCACTTCGGCCATCTGACTACGGATGTTGAACACAGGATCCAGCGACGAAGAGGGATCCTGGAAGATCATCGCGATCTCGTTCCCCCGGATCCTCCGCTCCATCTGTCGTTCGCTGAGTTTCAGAAGGTCCTCACCTTTGTAGAGGATCTTGCCCGCCTTGATCATGGCGTTGTTGTCCAGAAGCCGGATGATACTTCGACCGGTCACGCTCTTACCGCAACCGGTCTCGCCGATCAGGCCGTGAAAGGACCCTTCGCGGATCGCAAGGTCCACGCCGTCGAGGGCCTCAACCTCTCCCTCTTCGGTCGCGAACGAAACAACAAGCCCGTCCACCTTCAGCAGTTCGTCTGTCACACCCATCTGTCGCTCCATTAGTTTCGCTTGCTCGTTGGGTCGAACGCATCGCGCAGCCCATCGCCCACGAAGTTGAAGCCCAGAACTGTGAACATAATAAAGAACCCGGCAAATGCAGAGATCCACGGTGCCCTGACGATGTAATCACGTCCAGCAGCCGCCATCGAACCCCAGCAAGGTGCGGGGGGCTGCACGCCAACGCCGAGGAAGCTTAGGGTTGCACTGGCGATCAAGGCGGTCGGCATCATGATGCATACCATGATGATGGCTGTGGGAAGCACATTGGGGATGATGTACCGCAAGATCACCGACGGGGTGGACTCGCCAACAGCGTACGCCGCCTCCACATAGTCGGCCTCCTTGATCGAGAGCACCTTGCTGCGCACCATCCGCGCGTACGTGGTCCACCCGACGAGCCCAATGGCGATGACCACATTGTACAAGCCTTGCCCCATGATCCCGGCGATCGCCATGGCGAGGATGATCACGGGAAATGAGCGTAGGATGTCCACGAAGCGCATGATGACCTGGTCAACCCGACCCCCGAAGTAACCGGACAGGACGCCAAACGTGATACCAATGGTTCCCTCGAACAGCACGATCAAAAGGCCCACTTGGAGCGCAATCCGAGAACCGTAGATGGCTCTTGAGAGGACATCCCGGCCGAGTTCATCGGTACCCAGGAGGTGTTGGCCTGAGGGGCTTTGCAGGCGCCGGAAAGCATCCGTGTCAAACGGCCCGTAGGGCGCGATGAGCGGAGCGAACACCGCCAAGAACACGATCACCATTGCGAACGATAGGCCCACCATGGCCAGCTTGTTCCGTTTGAAGCGAAGCCACCCTAGATAGAACTGGCTCGTCCGTTTCTGCTTGAGGGACG
>PUMK01000219.1 GCA_003551325.1 Candidatus Acetothermia bacterium
CACGACAGCCACGGCCAATGACCGTGTAGTTGACGATGTCGTTTCGCAGTTGGGGGACAGTATTCAGACATTCCGGGGCTCCCTTATGCGCGAGACACTCAGACTCCAGAACACCACGCTCTCCAGCCCTGCGGCCAGAATGGCCTGGCTCGCACAGGTAATCCCTTCGCTCCCCGGAAGTGGTGTCGTCTACACGCTCACAAGACGAGACTCCGAGAGTGTGGCTGAATGGCTAAGGGAAAACGACATCTCGGCGGAGGCCTATCATTCAGATCTCAAGGGACAGGAGGCTCAGATCTCCTCACGCGAGGCGCTCGAACAGAAGCTGCTCAGGAACGAGGTCAAAGCACTGGTTGCGACCGTAGCACTGGGTATGGGGTTCGACAAGCCGGATCTCGGGTTTGTCATCCACTACCAGCGGCCGGCGTCGGTGGTGCACTACTACCAGCAGGTCGGTCGTGCCGGACGCGCTGTTGACGAAGCCTTCGGCATTCTTCTTTGCGGGGACGAGGATGACAAGATAGCCAACTTCTTCATTGAGAGTGCCTTCCCACCGGAGCGACATGTGGACGCGATCCTCGGGGAGTTGGAGAAGACGGACAGTGGGCTTTCAGTTGTTGAGCTTGAAGCGCGGGTGAACGTGAGGCGTGGGCAGCTTGACAAGGCACTCAAGGTTATGTCTGTTGAGTCTCCATCGCCCATCACCAAGATCGGCTCCAAGTGGCATGCAACGGCAACGGCGAAGGGCTACTCCGTCAACAGGGAGCATGTGGAGAGGATCACGGAGATCCGCAGACAAGAACAGGCCGAGATGAAGCGCTACATGGATCATCCTGGGTGCCTGATGGAGTTCCTTTCGCGGGCGCTGGACGATCCACAGGCCGGACCCTGCGGCAAGTGCGCCAACTGCGCGGGAGAGCTGTTGGTGTCGTGCACATACGATCACGATCTGGTCTCGCGCGCGGTTTCGTTTCTCAAGAAACGTCACCGTCGGATATCTCCTCGTAAGAAGTGGCCCAAGGGCGCCTTTCCGGTGTATGGTTTTACGGGGTTCATCAGCGACGACCTCCGGGCGGAGGAAGGAAGAGCATTGTGCTTATGGGGAGATGTTGGGTGGGGCAAGCTTGTGACTGCTGGCAAGTACGCAGACAGACGTTTTGCGGATGAGCTGGTCACAGCATGCGCTGAGATGATTGGAGGATGGAACCCCCAACCTGCGCCAGCATGGATAGCGTGCATACCGTCGCTGAACCGACCGGAACTGGTGTCGGATTTTGCCCTGCGCCTGGCGGACACACTAGGGGTTCCGTTCCGCCCCTGTATCCGCAAGACGGAGACCAACAAGCCTCAGAGAGAAATGGAGAACGGATTCCAACAGGCGCGCAATCTTGATGGTGTGTTCGCAGTCGACGCGGCCGGTATCCACCGTGGGCCTTGCCTCTTGGTCGATGATGTGGTGGACTCGAGGTGGACAGTCACGGTGGCGGCTGCCCTGCTACGGCAGGCTGGATGCGCAGCCGTGTTCCCCTTAGCACTTGCGATGGGAAGCGTGAGATCTGATGACAAGAGCAGTTGAGACAATGAGTGAAGACGCCAAGGCCATCCTGTTGTTGCACGGCCACCTCGGTGGCATGTCAGGTTTAGCACCGCTGCACCTGCGCGATTACAACGCGGTCGTTCAGTGGTTGGCAGCGCGCGGACAACGGCCGGCGGATCTCCTGTCGGGCGAGACGGTAGCGGCCGTGGCACGAGACACGGCTATACCCGAGAGCCGCCTTAGCGGCTTGCTGAAGCGTGGTGCGAGCCTTGGTTTCGCTATGGAGAGGTGGAACCAGAGTGGTATCTGGGTGGTCTGCCGGAGCGATTCTGGATATCCGTCCCGATACAGATCTCATCTGAAGGAGAAGGCACCGCCAGTCCTGTTCGGTGTCGGCGACCGGTCACTGCTGCAAGGTGGCGGCCTTGCGATCGTGGGTTCACGGGACATGGACGCGGAGAGTGAGGCGTTCGCTCGTGAGGTGGCAGCGTGGTGCGCGCGAGGGGCCACGCCCGTGGTATCCGGTGGGGCACGCGGGGTTGACCATGCAGCTATGGAGAGCGCGCTGGACTCTGGAGGGGCTGTCATCGGAGTGGTGGCGGATAACCTGTTCCGAAGAAGTGTGCGTCCTGAAGCTCGCCAGGCGCTGGCCGACGGGCGTCTGCTCCTGATCACTCCGTACGACCCTGAGGCAAGGTTTGCTGTCGGAAACGCAATGGGACGTAACAAACTGATCTACGCGCTTGCAGACTACGGTCTCGTTGTTTGCACTGCGGATGGAAAAGGCGGCACATGGCAAGGCGCGATAGAGGAACTCAAGCACAGAGCCGGACGGCCGGTCTTCGTACGTGCAGACTCCTCAGTTCCCACAGGCAACCGCAAGCTGCTCGAACACGGTGCCATCCCCTTCCCCGGCACCGACAACGGTGTTACACCCGCGGAGTGGCTTGAGCATGCGGTCAGCGATGAGACAAGCACAGACGACGGGAGCATGCTCCCACTGTTCCGAGAGACAGCTTTGGCCGATGGGAAGGCAGAATACGTGAAAGGACGCCCGCCAGAGTCCACTGCGCAGATGGCTGACACGCACGGTAGCGTAGCTCCTCCGTACCAGACGGTCTACGAGGCGGTGCTGCCGGTGATCATCGCGGCGCTGGATGAACCAACTCCGCCGGCAGAACTGGCCAATCGGTTGGATGTCTCCAAGGCTCAACTGGATGTCTGGCTCAAGCGCGCTGTTGGGGAGGGGAAGGTGCGAGAGATGACCCGGCCTATCCGCTATGTGCGAGCTGGCTCACCGGTTCAGCCCGAAGGGCCCCGCGACTAAGCGGCTATCTCTCAGATCTTCCAGTCGTCCGAACGCTTCATCCGTTGGTTCAACGAGCATGCGCAGTGCTGCACGAACGACGCGCTAGCCCCCGAGGACGGCCGGCGTCGCGGTGCCCAAGCGGCTATCCCCCCTGCATTGACCACCAAGCGGCCACGCCTTGCGTACGTGCAGAACGGCGACCCGATTAGCCAACCTTCTTCTTCCCCAGCACCTTCCGCAGGAGGGTCCGGGCCTCGTTCGACTGCACCGAACTGGTGGTCAGTATCGGCTCGAACGTCAGCTTGTACTTGTCTTTGGTCGTCTTGATGGTCATCCGATCCTTGCCCGATTGGCCCATCTCCTGTTGCTCCATACGCAACTGCACAGTGGACACTTGGAAGCTGATCTTCTTGACCTCATCGAGTGCGATGGCGAAGTTGCCGGGCGTCTCCTTCAGAATCGCGGCGATGTCCATCTGCCAGTACTTCTCGTACACCCTGCGCGAGGACACCATCGTCGTTGCCATCCGCCTGAGCATGCCCTTGCCTTGTTCCTTCGATTCCCGGGCCGCGTCGGCCGCAGCCTGTTTCAGCATCTCCTTCGTGGTCTCGGCGAACACGATTCGCCGGTCGGTGACCACCAGGTTGTACACCTTGGAGGACAGCAACCCCGTCTTGAGGCGGACAGAGGGGATCATCCCTTCGATCTTCTCTCCATCGGCCTGCACCCCTGGCTTATCCACGTGCGTCTGGTCTGACATATCGTCACGCTCCTCGTCGCTCAAAGTCGTGCGCCGGGCCATTGACCCGTGTGCCACGAGCGCGGCGAACCGCCCCATCATACGCATGCGGCCCCCCTGCGGGAAATGGGAGAGTCTGCGAGAAGGCGGGCGCTCCGCCCCGCTTGACCGAAACGGAAGCCTGCACCAACGCTTCGCACCGGCAACGGTGGTCCCATCGACCGGATCCGCCGGGCGGTTGTTCAACCGATGAACCATCAGAAGGAATGCCCTCAGTGGGTCATGCGCAATCGACCAAGGGACCGTGTACGGCAACCCTGAAGGGGAGCCAGTCTGTCGTTTCTGCGCTGCCGTGGATATAGTGGTCGATGGCCCTCGACGTGTGTGAACTCCCCGCCTACGCAGAGCACATTGCCAAGCGCGGCGGCAAGGATCCGGACACCGTGCTCGCAGAGCTTCGAGATGACCTGACCACAGGGCAGCTGCGTCTCGAAGACATCTTCCCCAGCCGTGAAGCGCGTACGGGGAGGATCGCAGGCTCCATCCGCCTCATCGAGGTAGGCCAAGAGACGGCGATCCTGACCGAATGGCGCGGAAGCAGAGAAGCCCTCGCGTCTGCAGACCTCCCGGCACTGCTCGCCGAGGGCACGCGGCGCGCGTCCGAGCTCGGCGTGCATCTTCTGATCACGAGGGTCGACGATCAAGCGATGACCCCGCGATACCGAAGCGCTCTCGTCGAGACGGGCTTCCGAAGCGCTGGTCGTCGTGTCGAGTACAAGACACCGCTCGCCGAGCTTCCGGTGGAGGCAGAAGGGCGCCTCAGGTGGCACACGATGGCTGAAGCAGGAAGCGCGTGCGTGCTTGACCTCCTCGCAGCTTCCAGCACGGCGACGCCCGACCCGGCAGACATCGACAGACTCGAAGCGCTCGGGGAGCACCTGGGTGCGGCGTACGAGGCACTGGATCCGCGGGTCGTCCAGGTTGGCTTCCTCGACGATCGGGCCGTCGGGGTGCTGGTCGTTCGCGTGGAGCCGGATGGGTGGTCGACGTTGCCGTTCATGGGCGTCATCCCCGACTGCCGAGGCCGCGGGCTGGGCCGGGAGGTGCACCTTCGCGGGATTGGCACCATCCGCGCTCTCGGCGGAACGCTGTACCACGACGGAACAAGCGAGGCCAACACAGCCATGGTGCGGGTGTTCACGGGGCACGGATGCACCGAGCACAGCCGCATGGAGGAGTGGTGTTGGGCGCCACCGAGTTGCCGATAGCCGGTCTTGAGTGGCGAGAACAGCCTTCCGCTCTCCAGCCTTCCGCCGCATGACGAGTCTGGTTCGTTCTCTTAGAATCCCGTCAGATTTCACGCCACGCCCAACCCGGTCCCCCGCTGCCAAGCTGCGGGGGGACCGGATGGACGGACCGCTGGTCTTCGTTCACGGGCTCCCGAGGTGCGTGTTCAGCCAGGCGATGATCTCGCGCAGCCGCCGCAGGCGCGCTTCCGGACGACCGGTTCGAGACAGTTCGTGATTCTCCCGCCAGAAGAGAACAAGCCGACTCGCAACACCGTGGTACTGCAATGCGGTGAACATCTGGATCCCTTCGGAGAGCCAGCACCGGTAGTCCTGTTCGGCATGGATGAACAGCGTCGGGGTGGAGACCCGGTCAGCG
Organism: Candidatus Acetothermia bacterium; assembly: GCA_003551325.1. Classification (GTDB taxonomy): domain Bacteria; phylum Bipolaricaulota; class Bipolaricaulia; order Bipolaricaulales; family Bipolaricaulaceae; genus B1SED10-245. The sequence goes on from PUMK01000219.1 coordinate 5,251, forward strand.
TACTTAAGGGGAGAGCGGTCCCAGAGCACATCCTGCCCCCCGGGTGCCCAGGGGTCTGCGGCCAGTTGGTCGCGGTTGAACAGGTACCCGATATCCGTTGTGCAGAACTTGCTTGTCCAGTTGGCGATGCACCGTTGGGAAACGGCAGCGCGGAACCGGTCGGTATGGCCGATGATCCAGTTGGTCATGAACCCGCCGTACGAGCCCCCCATCACACCTCCGCGATCGGGGTCGAGGAACGGAAAGCGACGCAGCCCGGTGTCCACGACAGCCATGAGATCCTCGTAGTCCACGGTGCCGTAACGGCCCCTGAGGTCGGCAAACACGTTCCCCCTCCCCGACGATCCACGGGGATTCGCACAGAGGACGGCGTACCCAGCCGCGGCAAGGCATTGCATCTCGTGCTGGAAGACAGCACTGAATGCGGCACGTGGCCCTCCGTGTATGCTGAGCACCCACGGGCACTTCTTGCCGTCTTCAAGGGAGGAGGGCCGCACAAGCCACGCATCGATCTCGGTTCCGTCACCGGATACACTCCGGAAGGGTTCGGGACGCGCGATCGTGTGCTCCGCCAGCGCCCTCTCGTTCAGTGCGGACAGCTGCTCAGGTTCCCCGTCCCGGTAGCGGTACATCTCCTGCAGCCTATCGGGGTGTAGTTCGACAGTGACCAAGACGTCGCCGCGGATGTCACAGGCATCCACCGAGCCCCCGGGCGCTGTTGTACGCGCGAAGCCCCCATCCGACGTGACCTCTCCAACGAACGAGGTATCCCGCTCGGTGACTACGACGAACACGCGTCCATCCGTCACGCACATGGCCGGGCCCGAACCATGCCTGCAGTCGCTCATCACCGACGAACCCACCGAACGGTCCCACCCTGGCGTGAGGGAGCGTCGCTCACCGCTGTCACAGTGAACCTTGAGCACCTCTCGGTTCTCCCCGCGGCCGTAGTGTGCCATATCGGTTCCCAACAGAACAACGTGATTGCGATCCAAGAACCGAACCGCATCCATCGCTAGCTCGTCCTTAGAGAGACACCGCGGGGGATGCCCTTCTTCCAGCAACCACAGCTCGTCCGTCCCCGGTGCCTTCCCGTCAAAGCGGCGGGCCAGCACAACAATTGCCTTCCCCAGGGCATCGAAGTCCTTCA
>PUMK01000363.1 GCA_003551325.1 Candidatus Acetothermia bacterium
CTATCTTCCTGCGCTGATTCGCCCTCCCCAGAGGATCGTCGAGCGCTACAGCCGGTCGTTCTGCAACCGCTGCGACGTGGTGATCGCGCCGTCGGTGCAGATGAAGCAGGAGTTGGAGCGCTACCACATCAGCTCGCCGATCCGAGCATTGCCTTTTGGTGTTGATGCGGAGGACTTTGCGGGCGCAACACGGTGGGATGCTCGAGGTGCCCTTGGGATTACCGTTCCCCACATTCTGCTCTACGTGGGCCGCCTTGGTTGGGAGAAGAACATCCAGTTTCTCTTGAGTGTGTACCGACGGTTGCGCCAGCAGCGTCAGGACATCCATCTGGTGATTGCCGGTGATGGACCGCACCGCGTGCACCTGGAGCGACAGGCGCAGGCGATGCGTCTTGGGGGCACGGTGACCTTCACCGGTTTCCTCCCGCGGGCGCACCTGATCAGCCTCTATCGGCAGGCGGATGTGTTCGTGTTTGCCTCAAAGACGGAAACGCAGGGACTCGTGGTCGTTGAGGCCATGATGGCTGGCACACCGGCGGTGGCGATCGGCGCTCGTGGGGTGCTCGATGTTGTGGAGTCCGGCACAACCGGAATCCTCGTCTCCGAGGATGAGGAAGCCTTTGCCAACGCGTGCGACGAGCTCCTGGATGACGAAGAGCGTCGCTTGCAGTTGGGTGAGGCCGGTCGCCGACAAGCACATGCGTTCACCGCGCAGGCATCGGTCGATCGCCTCCTGGCACTCTACCGCGAGCTACTCGACCGCCGAACCGAACAGCACCCAAGCACCTGAGCCCGAGGTCTTGGGGAACGGTTTCACCTGTCGGAAGACGCGCTCTGTCGCAAGAAGAGCTCGCGTGCCTGTGCCAAGACCCGGGCACGATTGTTCTGTGACAGGCGAAGGTGGAGATCGGCGTGTCGGCGTGCTGTGTACGCCAACGCATGCTTCGATGTGCGATGCACGGTGAGCACCATCCGAACGTCGGATTCGAGGGCTTTGCGTACAGCTATGATGAACCGTGGCGATGTCAACTCCATCGGGCCGACTTCGTCGATGACGATGAGTTCCGCCGTGTCCACCGCTTGCTCAATCGCCGCGGCCCCGACCTCCTCAAGATCCTGTGTGTGGACGCGGTACCGCCCCAGTTTGGGACCGTGGGCATGGTGGAGATGGGCTAGGATCCCCTCTCTTCCCGTGGCGAGGTCGCGCACGTTGAACCCCACGCGTCGCCCCATCACACGGATCTCCTGGGTAACGATGCCCCCAGCCTTGAACGGTAGTTCGCTAAGCAGTGTCTGAACGAAGGAAGTCTTCCCGACACCGGGATTACCGCTGATGACAAGCTTCATGCCTCGTGTTCCCTTAGTATCGATTCCGATTGGTGATCACCATGCTGCTACGAGCCCGAGCTCTGGCAGAGACGCATGAGGCGCGGCCACAGTTCTTCCGGGTCGATGCGCTCGGGGTCCGCAAGGTGCTGGATCAGGAGGCCCTCCAGCAATGCAACGGCCAGGACCGCTATCAGATCGACCTCGTGTGTGTCCGGACTCAGGCTCACCAGGTCGCGTGCAGCTTGCCGTGCATCTTCAAAAGCCTCAGCAAGCCCCTTTCGGGCTTGCTCGTCCTTGATCGACATCCGCAGGAAGAGGATCTCGGCGTGCAGCAGCACAGGAGCCGACAACATGCCACGGATCATCTGCGCTCCACCTTCGCTGAGCAGGTCCCACGGTGATTGGCCTTGAGGCTCTCCGGAACGGCGGATCCACTCCATGAGGTCAAGCCACGTACCCAGCAGCGAGAGCAGCACAGCGCGCTTGTCGTGGAAGTGGCGGTATACGGTTGCGCGGGATACCCCGGCCTCTTGCGCGATGGCTGTGACGCTGACGTGCTCGTAACCGTCTTGGGAGAAGAGGCGGAGGGCCGCCTCCATGATTGCGGCGCGCGTTCGTTCTCCTCGTCCGTCCTTCCGTCGTTCGGCCACGCGTAAGCCTACCATCCGCCGGGTTGTGGCGACAAACCGTGCGTCAAGAACGGGGGTTGGGTACGCTTGGGTCTCGTGCTGGCGAATGCGTTGCTGCCGGTGTTTCTCGTTGCAGGGGTGGGGTGGTTGTTGCGCAAGAAGCTGCACCTCGACGCCGCTCCCCTGGCGCGTGTCACGTTCTGGTGCTTGTCCCCAGCGCTGATCTTCAACTCCCTGAGTACAGCACAGTTACCGGCGGCGACGGTGGGGTTGGTTATTGCCGTAGCTGTGGGTCATCACATCACGATGCTGCTTCTCTCTCTCCCCCTGCGGCGGAAGCTTCTGCCCGGTGATCAACACGGTCAGTCCATCGCTTCCCTCACCATGATGTTCGGCAACTGCGGGAACCTGGGGTTGCCGGTTCTTCTCCTGGCGCTGGGACGGACAGCATTCGACGTAGGGGTGATCTTTGTGGCTGTCAACTCGGTGCTCATCTCCACACTGGGCATCACCACCGTCACCTGGGAGGGGAGTCTCTCATGGCGGCGCATCCTGCACAGCGTTGTTCGCATCCCATGGCTCTACGCTGTGGCCCTCGCGGTCGTCGTGCGTGCTGTGGGAAGCATGCCCGAGTGGTTGAGCAATGCCACAGAGCTTCTCGCAGGTGGAGCGATCCCCGTGATGTTGCTGCTCTTGGGCATGCAGCTAGCCGATGTCCGGCTGCGACACGTGGCTAAGGAAGCCACGGCGTTCGCTTCTGCAAGGATTGTGCTGGGTCCGTTGGTTGCATGGGGACTCACCGCGGCGCTCGGGGTGACAGGAGTTGTGCGCGGGGCGTTGATTGTGGAGGGTAGTGTTCCAACAGCGGTCAACAGTCTGATCCTCGCGCTTCAGTACAAGCGGCGTCCCGATCTTGCGGCCTCGGTATTGCTTCTTTCGACAGCTCTTTCTGCGATCAGCCTGCCGTTGGTGTTGCACTTCCTTGCGGGTTAGGGTTAGTCGCCGCATGACCGGCCATAGGTAGAGCGTAGGATTGCCAACAGGAGGTACAGCGATGGCACATGTGTTCGTCACGACGCAGGCGTTTCCCGACGCGATCCGAAGACTCACTGAGCATGGACACGATGTTCACACAACGGAGAAGGCTCTCATGCCTCGCGAGGAATTGCTCAACGGGGTCGAACAGGCGGAGGCCTTGGTGTGTTTGCTTGCCGACAGGGTCGATGAAGAACTGTTTGACCGTGCTCCCCATCTTCGGGTGGTCGCTAACCTAGGTGTTGGTGTGGACAACATCGATGTGGGAGTGGCCACACAGCGTGGCATTGCGGTAACGAATACCCCGGATGTGCTCACCGAGACCACCGCTGATCTGGGCTGGGCGCTCCTCATGGCCGCTGCGCGCAGAATCGTGGAGGCGGACGTTCACCTGCGGGAACATGGATTTCCTGGCTGGACGTTTATCCCTCCGCACCTTGGAGTCGACGTGTTTGGCGCGACCTTGGGTGTTGTCGGAGCGGGCAGGATAGGAAGTGCGGTGGCGCGTCGAGCTGTGGGCTTCTCCATGCCCGTGCTCTACTGTGCGCGCACCGACAAGCCAGAGCTCGAACGGGCGGTGGGTGCTCGGCGTGCGTCGCTTGACCAGATCCTTACCGAGAGCGATTTCGTCGTGCTCTGCGTCCCCCTCACGGAGGACACCCATCATCTGATCGGTCGTCGAGAACTCGCTCGGATGAAGGACACGGCTGTCCTGGTCAACATCGCGCGGGGGCCAGTGGTTGATGAGGAAGCGCTTGTCGAGGCCCTACGTGCAGGACGGCCTAGAACCGCGGCGTTGGATGTGTTCGAGAGGGAACCCGAGGTCCACCCGGGTCTCCTCCCGATGCGTAACGTGGTGGTCACACCGCACATTGGATCGGCCACCGAAGCCACACGGAAGAAGATGGCCCACCTGGCTGTGGACGGTGTGTTGGCAATCCTGTCCGGGCGACAACCCGCAAACCTTGTCAACCGAGAGGTACCGTTGGGTGGAGTGTAATGCCCATACCGCTTCTTCTGCCCCCGCGGGTGTATAATCCCCTCAAGAGGTGATCCCCATGAAACGTGCGATGATCCTTTCGCTCGTGTTATCGATGGCCCTGGGTGGTTGGGCGATGGCCCAGTGTAGCTGCCTGCCTACAACCCGACCGGCCACTCCGCGTTGCTATGTCTCGTTCCAGCAGTGTCAGCAGATCGAGATTGGGCTGCGCACTCCACGGCCCTTCTTCCCGCTGTTCTGCTGTTCGCCCTGCGCGCAGCCGGCCGCACCGAATGTCGTCGGGTGGCGTGTGGAGACGCTGGAAGGGGTGTTGGTCTACGAGCAAGAACTGTACGCCCCTGCGTCCGGGTCGTCGTTCTCCGCCGTGTGGGATCAGGTGGACATGGACGGACAGCAGGTCGCTCCGGGATACTACGAGGTGAGCGTGGTCACACAGGACGGCATCTACAGCAAGCATCTTCGGATCCTCGACAGGTGCCAGTTCGTGTTCCCGTTCTTCAGTTTTGGCTGTTCTACCTCTGCCTGTGGCCCGGATGTTTCGCTGTCGCGTTACGTGCCGCCGCGACCGCCCAGCACGTGCTGCATGCCATGCCTTCCGAGCCCGTGTCTGCCGCACCCGTGCTGTCCGTAGTCGGTGCTGGAGTTACCTGACGCAGAGGTTCTGAAGGAGAATCTCTCCTCGCGGATCAGCGGGCGCGGGGTTGTAGGGGTTGAGGTGTTGCGTCCTCAGCTCTTCCGTGAAACCCCGCTCCCGCCTACGGTCCTGCAAGGGACCACAGCGGGACCAGTACAGCGCAGAGGGCACTACCTTTTCCTCACGTTTGGCGTGGGTCCACGCTTGGTGCTGGACCTGGCGCCGTGGGCATGGGTTTGGCATGGTCAGTCTGCGTATCCCCCGACAAGGACTACGGGGCTGCGTCTGCTCCTCGACGACGACACGGATCTCCGCGTTATCCTACCCGGGCCCCGAAAACCCGCTAGAGCATGGATTGTCGACCAACCGACGCAGCTCACCCCCATCAGGGAACTGGGCATCGAACCGCTGACCCCACGGTTTTCCCTGGAGAGCTTCGACGAGCAGATCAGAGGACGAAGGCGCATGCTGAAGGAATTGCTCGTCGATCCCGGCGTGGTCGCGGGAGTCGGGGACGCCTATGCTGACGAGATCCTTTATGAAGCACGGTTGTCCCCGATTCGCCACGCGAACACCCTGGGCGCGACGGAACGTGAGCGCCTATGGGCGGCGATCCCGCGAACACTGGTGTGGGCAGTCGAGACGTTGCGTGCACGTTTGGGTGGAACGCTGTTCGAGAAGGAAATACGAGATTTCCTCAAGGTCCATGGGCGTGGAGGAGCGCCCTGCTTGTCCTGTGGGCAACCGCTGGCGGAGATCCTGTTCGACGACCGCCGCACAAACCACTGCCCCCGCTGTCAAGCTGGGTAGGCGGCGCTGAACAGCATCGGAACCTTGTTGGTTGATGTGTTCGGCGGATTCATGTAGGGCAGGGTCGCGCGAAGAACGGAGTCAGTTGCTCCTCAACATCGAAAAAGTCACCGTACACAACGATGTCTGCCGCTTGTGCTACCTCCTCTTCCTTGGGGTTCAGCGCCACGCCGATCCCCGCCATCCTAAGCATACACACGTCGATGGGTCCATCGCCGACAGCAACGGTGTCCTCAACGGCCACGTTCTCCTGTTGGGCAAGCACCTCCAGGGCATGGGCCTTGCATACGGAATGCCGACGACAGGGTTCGGGCAGGTTCTCGGGGCATGGTGGAGCGTGCAGCGTTCCTGTGATGCGCCCGCCCTTGAGTTCCAGGCCGTTGGCCCACACACCGTCGAGGGAGCGTCTGCGAGCCAGTCGCTCTGCCAGTGGGCGCCACGATCCTGATACGATGTGCACGGCGTGCCCGGCGGTGCGCAGCGTCCGAACCCAGCCAACAGCCCCAGGCGTAAGTGGGATTCCGTCGAACACCTTTGCTACTTCATCGAACCTTTTGCCTGCAAAGATCCCCGCAATGCGCTGAGAGAAGTCACGCCTGGAGGGTTCACAAGCAGCCGCTTCCTGCTCGATGACCCGACGTTCACCATCCAGACCGAATGCCGCTGTAAGCACCCTCAACGAGTGCCCCATCAACAGTGTCCCATCAAGATCCAACAACACGAGCCTCTTGTGCATCGTTTCCCCCCAGCAAGTGCCCGCGCACAGAAGCGCCCATCAAGCGTCTGAGCCTCGGAAGAGGTGTCTTGCTTGCCCCAGCGGTCCTGCGCCGGGGACCTGTCCCTGGTAGGATAGTACACCATGGATGCACAAAAAGCGGCGCAGGAGCGGCAGTACGTTGTGGACGCTATGGCTGAGAATGCCTGGCGCATGTTCCGGATCATCGGAGAGTTTGC
>PUMK01000245.1 GCA_003551325.1 Candidatus Acetothermia bacterium
CTTCCAGGCATTCGACCTTGGGGTGCGAGGTACCCTGCGCCGCTCCGAACTCTACGAAGAACAGCTCAACCGCAAGTCAGGCTGACCATGCGCTACGCCCTCGACACCAACGTGCTCGTGTACGCCGCCGACCGTGCCTCCGTCCACCATGACCCTGCGCGTGCCCTGCGAGATCGCGCGGCCGCTGAGGCGGATGAAGTCGCGTTGCCCTTTCCTGTGCTCCTCGAGTTCTACGCCATCATCACAGATTCTAAGCGAGTACACAGCCCCCTCGCCCCGTCCCAGGCATGGCAACAGGTCGCCCTCTACCATGACACCTTTACCGTCCTTTACCCGGACGAGGAAACCTGGCGCATCCTTGGCCAGCTTGTGGCAGAGGAGCATGTGCACGGCCAGCACATCTTCGACGCGCAAGTGGCGGCCCTGCTCCTTCGCCATGGAGTCAAAACGCTCTACACCGCCAACACAAAGGACTTCGCTCGTTTCCACGACCTCGAGGTCCGCCCCCTTCACAACCCAGAGCACCATGGATTTGCGTGAGCGCTACGCGATACAGCTCCCCAAGCGTGCAGTTTCGCGGTAGCAGTAGCCGGCTTGCAACGTCTGGCCGGGCATGAGAGGGTTCACGAAGCAGCGGAAGAGCTCGCCACAGTTCTCGACCGGAACGTCAACGCGGACGACGAACCGGCGGACCGTGCCTTTGGCCCGGGCTTCGTGGCGCTGCCCGTTCGCGAACTGTCGCCGTGGGTTGTGCCGCTTCCCGTTCCGCCTCCGACGCTCGGCTCTCCGGCACCGTTACCGGCGCTTGCAGTCTCTTGGCTACCTGGTGCCTTCGCCGCCTCCAACATGAACGGGGGGAATGATCCACACGCCGTCCTCGCTGGGCTCCAGGGACACCGACTGCTTGCAGTACCGGGCCTGCAAGGTCGAGAGGCTTCCGCCACGGCCGACGCCCACCAGTCCATCCACACAGGCTTGGGCGAGCCCCGCGGTCACCGCCTCCTGACCGCGACCCGATTCAGCACGGTGGACAGTCCAGTGGTCAGCTAGGTCTTGCGGAAGAACTCCTCGGGGTCGAGGTAGACCTCCCGGGCGTTCCCTGAACAACTGCCCAGAGGTTCGCGGCCAAGACGGCCTCCGCGTGACACCCTTCGCGGATGTCCTACTTGTCCAACAGCTCTGCTACCGCCTTGTTAATGTACTCCCCGCCGCTGTTGGCGTGAAACCCGCGGATCCGAAACGGGTACTGACGTAGGATCTCCAACAGCACAGGCACGAGGTGGTGCTCGTTGATCCGTTCCACGCAGCCCAGGATCTCCCACTGGGTGACCTCGTCGATCGTGTTGATGTGGTAGACGCCCTTCTCCCCTTCCAGATCGCCTTGGTGGACCGTGTCCACCTGGAGGTAGCCGGGCTTTCCTTGTGGGTCCGGGCGCCTGCGTTCGCCGATGTGCCTGCTTGGGGTTGGTCTTGTGCACGGTAAGACAGTGCTGGCGGTAGGCGTACATCTTCCGCAGGCGATAGAGGTGTGCCACAGAGATCTCGCTAAGCTGGGCGAACTCATTTCGGCCGTACACTTCGTACTCCCGCCTGAGGATGGCTTGGGTCGCAGGTCCAGACAGCCGGCTGTGGGCGTTGTCCACCTCGGCAAGCAACGCCTGATCCGCACGGCTGTACTTCGTGAGGAACCGGTGGCGCTGGTACTCAGGGAGCCTCACATGGCCCGTGCGCCGGTACTCGGCGATCAGGCGGCTGAGCTGGGCCTGGGAGTAGCCGGTCATCTTCTCCAGGTATCGCCTGAGCAGACCTTTCTCCGCCCTCGCCCGTGAGGTGTACTTGTACCGCCGCAGCGTCCCCTCGATCCAGGCGTAGTTCTCTTTCCGCGATCTTCCCTTGAAGGTGACTGCATCGCTGGACTCCAAGAACGTAGCCAGTTCCTCCATCGTCATCACGCCTGCGTCGTTCACCATGACGGTCATCGCCTCCTAGCCTGCGACTCACGCGCCTCGCCCCCCATCCCCCATGCTCAACTTCCATGAGAAACTCGGGCGACCTTCATGCTCATCTTGCGAGAGACAACTCCAACTCGCCGTGTTGCCTCAGAAGTAACTGTTACCGAAGGCTTCTTCGATGACTCAGAACTCGGGTTACCGAGGCAGCCTCCAGAGTTGTCGTAGATTGTCGTCGATCCGCTTCCGCAGGGCAACAGGGTTCAGCAACACGAACGTCTCTTGCAGTGTGGCTTTCACCTCGTCGGACACCTCAGGGCGTGAGAGCACACGCCGGTAGGGAGTTCGGGATCGGTCGAAGGTCTTGTGCACCTTGCTTCCTGTCCTTTCTTTACTCACCACCTTACGCACGGGCTGGAAGAAGTTCAGGTAGAGGCGTAGGTCCTCGTAGACCGCCCCCAGAAGCGCAAGCGCCTCCTCGGACTCGTAGCGGTCGTACCCCACCACCTGCCGCACTGCCGTCCAGTTCTTCTGCTCTATGTGTGCCTGGTCGTTCTTCTTGTACGGTCGGCACCGGGTGAACGTGATCTTCTCCTTCTCACAGTAACGGGCCAGGTTGTGGTTGATGAACATCCCATCGTTGTCGACATCCAACCCCCACAGGGGAAACGGTAACCGCCGACGTAGCGTGTTGATTGCCTGTTGCACTGCGTGCTGGCTTCTGTTCGCCAGCGCCACCGGCTCGCACCAAGCGGTCACGATGTCCACTCCGTTGAGCGTGTTCAGGTACTCGCCTGCCACGGTTTCCCCACAGTGCGCCACGAGATCGAGCTCTAGAAAGCCTGGTACCGCGTCGTCCCACTCGGTGAACGTACGGATGGGAATGCTCTGCCTGAGAAGCGTACCTGGTTTCGTTGTGCACCGGCCTCGACCGTGTCGCTTGCGGTGCGTGGTCAACAGTCGGTCCATCGTGGCCGGGCTCAGCTTGAGGAGAAGATGGCGTGTCTCCTCGGTCAGCCTAAGCTCACCGTGTCGCTCCAGGGCGTCTACGATCTCCGGGAGGAACGGCACAAGCCGCTTGGAGCAGATCTTGCCACACACCCCCCACACCGTGATCAGGGCGGCCTTGACTTCGTTCGTGTAGACGGAAGGCCGCCCCCGGCGATCCCTGCTCTTGGGCTTGTGGCCGTTTACAAGAAGTCGGATCGCAGACTTCCTGTGGTAGCCCGTCAGCGCTACAAACTCGTCTAGGATCTGCGTCTTCTGCTCCCGCGAGGCGCGTACGTACCGCCCTCGCCACGTCTTCACCAGCTCCTCGATGCCTCCTCGTGTCACCCACGCCTCCTTCCCTCCGGCAACATGAGTTATGAGGCATCGACACCCCCTTCGGTAACACTTTCAATGCGACTCAACTCTTGACACGTGAGTACGGCGCACGCTAGTATCAGATGTCCATGTCAGCTGATGAACAGCTTAGCAGACAGGCGTCTTTGAACAACTGGCCCGACCAGGAGTTGCTCGCAGTTCAGTCAAAAGGCCTTGCGCAGGGCACTATCGAGCGTATCATCGAACTGGTTGAAGATGACATTCTTCGACCTGGGGACAAGCTACCGTCAGAGAAGCAGCTGATGCGGGCCTTTCGTGTCGGTCGCTCGTCCGTTCGCGAGGCGCTTCGATCGCTTGTCGCTATGCAGATTCTGGAGTCCCACCCCGGCAAGGGGTACTTCGTATCTCAGATCGCACCATCGATAGCCGCCATCTCTGGAGCACGTTCAGGGTTGACCAAGGAAGCTGACATTAGCGCGATGATGGAAGCCAGGGAGCAGCTAGAGATCACGATGACCCGGCTCGCAATTGCGCGGGCAACTAAAGAGGAAATGGACAGAATCGTCGGCATAGGAGCCGAGCTGCGCGAGGCTGTTGCAGGCGACTGCGAAATGCTGCCCTATACAATGCGAGTGCATCTGGCAATCGTGGCAGCATCGCAAAACCCCGTTCTCCTTGACATATTCCACGGCTTTCTCCCATGGATTATGGCTCACTTCGAAGCTGTTAAGGTTAGCAGGATTCAGGATGCAGACATGCATCTCAGTTTGATTGAGGCTTTTGCGTCGCGTGACGAGAAGGCCTGCGTGGCTGCCATACAAGAGCACCAACGGTTTTGGAAGGAGGCCCACAGCACGACTCTGCAACAGGGATGTACATTTCGCGATGACTCATGTTGAGTGACGGGCATCGGAGTGCGTAGACGAGGCGGGGAGGCTCGTAAATGGGCAACATCAGAATCACGGAGGGGGAGGGTGCGGTGAGAGCCGGGGTTTCTCGTTTCCCTATTTGGATTGTTGGAGGAACGCCTGTTGTTGATACGAGTCTGCTGGAACATGATCCTCAGCGCAGTTGTGTAAAGGAAGAGCAGACAACTGCTCAGAGCGTCCACCGCCTGATCTTCTCTGATGAGGCGAATTCTAAGGACGAGTAGGAGGTTTGAGCTATTGTGCGAAATCCCCTTGAGTCGGCAGACGAGGTTAGAGAACCGGTACCAAGCGTTTTCGAGATGATCCCCGTTTCCCCTGGACTGGAGGACCGAGCGCAACGCTTACATCAGAGTAACCCTGTGGTCGACACTTGTAACACTGCGGAGTGGGATGATGACTATGTTATGAACCGGCTGAAGCCTTCAGGGGTAGACGTGATTGTGAAGACGTTAGCAGCCCACGGTGACTATTCGCAGAGCGCACCGCAGTTGTCTCATTGGTTCAGCAAAGTACATCTGTACAGCGACCAGCTAGCGCGCGTAACATCAGTAGATGAGATCAACCAGGCTATGAACAATGGTAAGGTTGCTGTGATATACGGTCTACAGAACAGCAGCATCTTGAACCACGAACTCGATATGCTTGAGGTCATATATGAACTTGGTATTCGTGTCATGCAGCTCACGTACAATAAGCGAGGTTTAGCTGGGGACGGCTGTCTGGAAGGGAGAGATGGAGGACTAAGCGATTGGGGTGCGAAGCTGGTAGAACGTATGAATACTATGGGAATCCTCGTTGACCTTTCTCACGCCAGCGCGCAAACGGCTCGGGATGTACTATCAATCTCCACGAAACCGGTCATCTTCAGTCACTCTAATTGTCGTGCACTGGTCGACAACCCTCGCAATATAGATGACCAGCTAATAGCCGAACTGATCCAGCGCAACGGATATATTGGGGTTGCTGCTTTTGGATCAATGATCTCGGAAGATCGCGACAGGACGCCGTCATTGCGCGAGGTGATTGTGCACGTGGACCACGTTGCTGATCTGAAAGGGGTTGCAAATGTAGGGTTTGGGCTTGATCGAGGAGAAGGTCGTACCCTGAGACAGTATCTCAACTCCGACTTCCCGCCCGACTCATATCCAACGTGGGAACAGAGAAACAGGCACCTCATCCCTGAGCTTCGGAGTGTCTACCAGTTCATCAACCTAACCCGCTCTTTGGTCGAGAGGGGTTACAGTGACGATCAAGTAGCCGGAATACTTGGAGGGAATTTCCTCCGGGTGTTCGAGGAGGTGGTAGGGTAGAGGACGCAACACAGGTTATGGTGCACTGGCATGGATGCTACCGGACTCGCAGTGCGTGGAGCGCAGCTGAAAAGGAGGGTTGATGTCTAGTTCAAGACGATGGATGGTAGGGGCGCTGGCCGTTGTAGGGCTGGCTCTGATGTGTCTGGGCGGAGCGGCGGTGGCTGATGGCCTGCCCCCTGGGCGAGGGCCGGCGGAAACTAGAGAATCGGCTCCTTGGCCTCACGCCGCCTGTTCCGATGGTTCTCCTGCCGCCGCTGGTGCGTCGAGGGCTGGCCGCTCTCCAAGAGCGGAATCCTGACTCCATCCCGGTACTCCTCCGGCGTCTTGTACCCGAGCGCGCTATGCGGCCGCTCCCGATTGTACCGCTTCTGCCATAGGCCTGTCTTCGCCCTGGCATCAGGCACACTGTGGAACAGCTCCTGGTTCAAACACTCCCGCCTCAGCGTGGCATTGAAACTCTCCCCGTAGGCGTTCTGCCACGGACTGCCCGGCTCGATGTGGTGCGTCCGTACCCCCTTCTCCGTGAGCCAGTCCATGAGCTCCTGGGCGATGAACTCTGGCCCGTTGTCGCTCCGCAGGTACTCTGGCGGCCGGCGCTGGGTAAAAAGCTGTGCCAACACCGCCTTCACCTTCCGGGCGGGCAAGGAAGTCCCCACCTCCACCGCCAGCCCCTCCCGGGTGTGCTCATCTTCCACCGTCAACATCCTGAGCGCCGTTCCGCGTTCCGTCCGGTCATGGATGAAGTCGTACGTCCACACATGATCGGTGTGCGTTGCCCTCACCGGTACCCCTTCACCCAGCCGGCGCTGTCGCTTGCGCTTTTGGGGTTGTCCCAGCTCTGCCTCCCGC
>PUMK01000117.1 GCA_003551325.1 Candidatus Acetothermia bacterium
GATGTGACCTGGCTGTGCAACGCACTGGCTGCGTCGCGGCTCCTCACGAGGGTCCCTCGCCGCTTGGTCGTACGCATGGGGAACATCAAGTCACAAGCTTGGGCCGAAGAGGAAAGGTCGACAGGAGCCCGAATCCACCGTTGGATTACCGGTGTGCTCTTCTCCCGTGTGGAGGGGGTGATCGTTCCGTCGAACGCAGTCAAACAGGATCTTGTCTCCTGTTTCGGGGTCCCCGAAGGCCGGATCTTCACAATCCCCAACCCGATCGACCTGGCGCAGGTCAGCACGATGGCTCAGGAGACTGTCGAACACCCGCTCTTGCAGGGCGAACCTGCGATCATCGTCGCCGTTGGCGCCATGAACAACCAGAAGAACCATGCGCTGCTCATCCGCGCCTTCGGTCTCCTGCAAGAGAAGAAAGACGTCCGGCTTGTTCTCGTGGGAGATGGGCCAGAACGACCCCAGGTCGAGAAGCTCGTAAAGGAACTCGGTGTCTCCAAGGACGTGTGGATTACGGGGCATCGTGATAATCCCTACAAGTACCTGGCCCAAGCTACGGTCTTGGTACATCCTGCAAAGTGGGAGGGGTTCGGATACGCTGTGCTCGAGGCGATGGCCTGCGGCGTTCCCGTGATCGCCGGTGCGAACTCGGGTGGCCCGGCTGAGATTGTGCGAGATGAAGTGGACGGCCTGCTTGTGAGAGACATGAGCCCAGAGCCACTGGCTGAGGCCATCTTGACGCTGTTGGACGATGAAGGGCTACGAACTGCCATGGGGAAGAACGCCATAGATCGTGCGTCGGAGTACGATGCACAGCGCATCGTGCCGATGTACGAGCGTGTGATCGTACGCTGCGCGCGATGTTGACGAGCCCGGCTCTGCTGAGGTGTATCGATGTGGACGCGTGATGCCGGTGTCGGATTGAGGGGCTTGGAGCTTGCCGTGCTCGCCGGCTCGGCGGTGGCGTACCTCTGGGTAAGCTCGTACGTGACGCCGATCAGGCTCACGCCGAGCGCGCTGCTTGCCGGGCTGGCCGTGGTACTGGCGGGAATGCGCTTCGTCCTGCGAAGATCCCCACCCCTATCCAGGGAGTTCCGCTGGCTGCTCGCCGTGTCCGGGGCATTGCTCACTTGGGCGGCAATCGTGTACGGCATAACAGGCAACTACCCTGCGGGGCTATGGCAAGTGCT
This sequence comes from Candidatus Acetothermia bacterium, assembly GCA_003551325.1. Classification (GTDB taxonomy): domain Bacteria; phylum Bipolaricaulota; class Bipolaricaulia; order Bipolaricaulales; family Bipolaricaulaceae; genus B1SED10-245. Next base: position 1,191 of record PUMK01000117.1, read on the forward strand.
TCAAATAGGTTTGGGGCTGGGGATAGCGTTCGCGGCGTACGTGATCGTCGACACGCCCTCACGGGGCATGCTATTCGTCTGCGTGCTTGTGTTCGGCTTCCTGGTATCAGCTGCCGTGGCGATCGGCCAGCACTTTGTGGGGGAGCCGTTTGTCAGCCTCTGGCGTGTATCGGGGGTCCCCGGCCAGTCCATACCGAGGGTCGGCGGGGCGGTCCCCGGCCTTGCTCCCATCTCGATTCTGCTTGGTTACCAGCTGGCGGTGGCGGTGCCGCTCGCGCTAAGTCTGCTCCTGAGCGAGTGGCTGCGAGGGCGAAAGCTGCTCACGGGTGCACTGGGGGTGGCCGTGGGCACACTAGCCCTGGCCCTCGTCCTCACAGGATCCCGCTCAGCGCTCGGCGCCGGGTTCGTAGGATCGGTGTTCGTGCTACTCCTTCTGCGTTTCAACAAGCGGCGGCGCTTCTTTCTGCCTCTGCTTGCCGCGGCCGCCGTGGGTGCCGTGCTGTACCTTGCTGTGGGGTTTGTGCACGATGCGACCCGATTCCTGGAGCTGGAGGACCGGTCGGCGCAGGTGCGCGCCCCGATGCAGCTCACCGCACTGAAGTACGCATGGCAGCACCCCCTGGGCACGGGCTTCTACGAACTCGATGAGGGATACCTTCCAGCGGAGCTGGATCCACCTCTTGCTCGGATGATCCTACAACACACCCCCCACAACCAGTTCCTCAACGTGCTCGTGTACTACGGTTTCCCCGGCCTGGCGCTGCTGATTCTGTTCTACGGCCTGGTGGCCAAGCGCGTGCGCAACCTCTGGCACGCACTCGCCCGCGGCTCGTGCGCAGAGATGCGGTGGCTGGTGGCTGGGTGCGCAGGGGCGATCCTGGCGTACTTACTGAACAGCCTCTTGCACAATGCAGGTCCGTTCGTGGGCGACGTGTTCCACTGGTACGTGCTGGCCTTCCTGTTCAGTCGGCAGTGGGCGGCGGTGGATCAGGCGGAGGCGCAGGCTGGCGTTGCGCTCAGGAGCGCGGACAGCAGCGCTTGCGCGAGGGGCAATGCGGGGTAGAGGAGTGCCTGTAGACCTTGTGATCTACCTGCCTTCTTTGGAGGGCGGAGGGGCCGAACGGGCGATGCTGGATCTGGCGCAAGGGCTCTCTTCCCACGGGGTTCGGGTGGAGCTCGTCCTTGCCCGGGCCGAAGGGGCATATCTTGAACAGGTTCCCGAAGGGCTCCCCGTTGTTGACCTGGGCGCTGCACGAGTGCTCGCAAGCCTCCCGGCGCTGGTGCGGCACCTACGCCAACGCAAGCCTGAGGTAGTGTTCTCTACGCTGAGCCATGCAAACATCGTCGCCCTTTGGGCGCAAAAGCTTGCTCGCGTGCCCACGCGAGTGGTCGTTCGCCAGGCGAACACCTCCGGAGTCGGCAAAGGGCGAAGGGTATCGCTCAAAGGGGCGTTGTACCGTGCCCTGCTACGCAGATCGTACCGGCGTGCTCACGCGGTGGTCGCCGTGTCGGAAGGTGTCGCTTCCGATCTGGCGCGGCTGGTCGGTATTCCCCGAGAGCGCATCCAGGTGATGCATAACCCTGTGGTGACCCCGGAACTCCTAAGCATGAGTGAGGCGCCGCTGGACCACCCGTGGTTTGCCGTCGAGGAGCCGCCCGTCGTTCTCGGGGTGGGGCGCCTCACCGCGCAGAAGGACTTCCCCACGCTACTCCAGGCGTTCGCAAGGGTTCGCGCGCAGCGGCAGGCGCGGCTCGTGCTCCTGGGGAAGGGAGAGGATGAGGGGGCGCTCCGGGCGCTGGCGGTTGAGCTCGGGGTGGAAGAGGACGTGGACATGCCGGGGTTCGTGGCCAACCCGTTTTCGTTTATGCGCAGGGCGGCGGTGTTCGTCCTCTCATCCCGCTGGGAAGGGCTGCCCAACGCCCTCATCCAGGCCCTGGCCTTGGGAACGCCCGTGGTGGCGACCGACTGCCCCAGCGGACCGCGGGAGATCTTGGAGGGCGGGAGGTGGGGGCGACTCGTGCCCGTGGGGGACGTTGGGGAGATGGCCCAAGCCATTCTGGCGGCGATCGATGAACCACCTGCGTCTCCCGAGGTCCGCGCACAAGCCACGGAGAGATTCGGGCTCGAGGCAGTGGTTGAGGAGTATATGAAGGTATTGGGGCTCCGATGAAGCGGGTGCTTCTTCTCTCCACGGATCTTGCCTACGGGGGGGCCGAGGATCAGGTGGTGCGGTTGGCCCGCCATCTGAAGGCAAGGGGCTGGGAGGTGGCTGTCGCCACAATGCTTGCGCCCCGGGCGTACGTGACCGAGCTGGAGAGCGCGGGTGTCTCACTCTTCTCGTTGAATGTCCAGCGGGGCCGCGTCCCGGACGTGCGCGCTATCACTCGGCTGGCTAAGGCTGTGAGGCGGTGGCGTCCGGATGTCCTGCACAGCCACATGGTGCACGCCAACTTGCTCGCTCGCCTCACCCGACCGCTGGCCAAGGTGCCCGTGCTCGTCTGCACAGCGCACAGTATCGATGAGCGGGGGGCTCGTGGGTCCGGCAGGGGGAGGATCTGGGCCTACAGGTTGACCGATCGGCTTTGCGATCTCACCACGCAGGTCAGCCGGGCGGGCGCCAAGCGCTACGTTGAGCTGGGTGCTGCGCCGGAGCGGAAGATCAGGCTTCTGCCCAACGGGATTGACACCGCGGCCTTCAGCCCCGACGTTTCGTCGGGCAGGGCGATGCGCGCGCAGCTGATGCCGGAGGAGGGCTTTCTGTGGCTGGCGGTGGGCAATCTCACCCGGGCCAAGGACTACCCGACCCTACTGCGCGCCTTCGCACTGGTGGCGAACGAGCAGTCCAAATCGAGCCTGTTCATCGCTGGGGGTGGCCCCCTGCAGGGGCGTGTGGAGACTCTCGCCGCAGAGCTGACTATTGCGCAACGTATCAGGTTCCTGGGCCAGCGTCGCGATATTCCCCAGCTCATGCGCGCGGCGGACGCATTTGTGCTCTCCTCGGCCTGGGAGGGCCTTCCCATGGTCTTACTGGAGGCCGCGGCCTCCGGTCTTCCCATCGTGGCCACCCATGTGGGCGGGAACCGCGAGGTCGTAGTCGAGGGGCGAACGGGAGTGCTCACAGCGTCTGGTGATCCTGGGGCCCTGGCCCAAGCTATGCTCGAACTCATGGCGCTTCCGGAGGAGGAACGACGGGAGATGGGAATGCGGGGGCGGTCGCATGTCGTCGAGCACTACGACATGGAACAAGTCGTGGACCAGTGGGAAGCCTTGTACCTTGAGCTTCTGGGCGGAGCGGAGGGGCGCCAGTGAGCAAGACGCCGCGAATGCTTGTGGTGACCACGGTGGCGGGCACCGTGCTGGCCTTTCTCGTCCCGCATATCAAACGCCTGCAGGCCCAGGGCGTGGAAGTGGAGGTCGCCTCCAACGCAGGCAACCGCACCGTCACTCAGGCGATCGAGGAGCAGGGGATCGCAGTTCACCACGTGCCCTTTCGGCGACGGCTGCTGGCCACAGGAAACCTGAGCGGCTTGGGGCGGCTGGTGAGGCTGATCCGGGAAGGAGAGTACAAGGCCGTCCATGTACACACGCCCGTGGCGGGGTTCCTCGGGCGCCTGGCGGCAAGGTTGGCCGATCCCCGGGCGCGTACGGTGTATACGGCGCACGGGTTCCACTTCCATCAGGGGCAGTCCCGCCTGCGGAACGCACCGTTTGTGCTGCTGGAGAAACTGGCCGGAAGGTGGACCGACTACCTGGTGGTGATCAACCGCGAGGACGAGGAGGCCGCCAGGCGGTACCGGATCGTGCCCGAGGGTCGCGTGTACCACGTCCCCGGGGTGGGGCTGGACCTGGAGGCCTGGTCGCCGGAGGCTGTGTCCGCCGAGGAGGTGGACCGAATACGCAAGGAGCTTGAGCTGGACGCAGATGCGGCGCTGTTTGTGATGGTGGCCGAGTTCAACCCGGGCAAACGGCACCGGGATGCGCTGCGGGCGCTAGCGGGGCTGGGTCGTCCAGACGTACATCTTGCTTTGGCCGGAAAGGGAAGGCTCATGGGCGAGATGCAGGCGCTGGCCCGCAAACTCCGGGTTGCAGATCGCGTGCACTTCCTGGGCGCCCGCCGCGATGTTCCGGCGCTGATGCGGGCGGCGTCGGCCGTTGTGCTCCCGTCCGAGCGGGAAGGGCTCTCCCGCTCGGCGTTGGAGGCCCTGGCGCTCGAGGTACCGCTGATCGGAAGCAACGCCCGGGGAGTGCGGGACCTTGTGGAGGGGGGCGCAGGCCTGACGGTGGAGGTGGGGGATGTGGAGGCCCTGGCTCGGGCGATGGCGTGGGTGCTCGACCATCCGGAGGAGGTCTGCGCGATGGCGGCCCGAGGCCGGCGGCGGGCCAAGGCTTACGCGCTGCCGAGGGTGTTGGAAGCACTGGACCGCATCTACGGCACGGTACTCGGCGCTCAGAACACTCCTACCGCGACTGGATGACCCCGTGGTGCTCGTAGAACCGCCGCACGCGGGGGTCGCGCAGGAGGCCGCCATGGATCTGCAATGAGTCCGGGCCACAGTAGTCATTGGCCTCGATCAGCTTGACGGCGGGGGTCTCCTCGGTGATCACAACATCCCAGCCGATGTACGGGCAGAAGCATAGGAACTCCGCCGCGCGGAGCACGAGTTCTTTGGCCTGGTGCCAGTGGGGAACCGCCCGCCCAGCGATCTGCGTGCCTGTTTCGGGGTGGCGCTCGTGCCAGGTGAGCTGACGAGATTGAGTGAGCTTTGTCGCAGCGGTACCCAGCACACCGTCTCCCAACGAGAGGGAGGCCGACAAGCCTCCGCGGGAGGCGTTGTCGGTGGGAAACGATCGGCCGGTACCGAAGCGATGCATCGCAGCAGCGATGAATGGCTCGCCGGAGTCGGGATCGATCATGGTGAGGATCCGTAACGTATTAGCCGTGTGAGGAAAGACCTCGGCCGCACAGCGGTGTTGCTGCACAAACTCCATCACGATGTGATCCTGCAGTCGATCAAGGTGCTGCCGGACGCTGTCCCACGTCAGCCGTTCTCCGTCCCACAGGTATCCTTGACGGTCTTGCCGGAGTGTGTGCACATCGCGTCCCCTGCCTCCCCGGACTGGCTTGACAACTAGAGAATCGTGCTGTTCCAGGAGGGAATAC
>PUMK01000154.1 GCA_003551325.1 Candidatus Acetothermia bacterium
AAGGAGTGCCGTCATGACCAACAACCCCGTCACACCGGAACTGGTGCAGCGCATCGAGCAGATTGTGGGAGAGGGATACGCGTCCACGGCGCCGGACGACCTGGAGAAGTACGGGTTGGACGAGATCGAGGAACGCTATCGGGGGGCGCCGGAGTTGGTGGTGAAGCCTCGAACCACCCAGGAAGTGGCGGCGATCGTCACGTTGGCCAACAAGCACAGGATCCCGGTGACGCCTCGCGGCGCAGGGACGGGTCTGTCCGGCGGTGCTGTGCCCGTACTGAAGGGGATCGTTCTTTCGTTGGAGCGCATGGATCAGATCCTGGAACTGGATCTGGATAACATGATGATCACGGTGGAGCCGGGCGTGATTCTGGCCGACATGATGCGGGCGGCGGAAGCGAAGGGGCTCTTCTACCCGATCGATGTCTCCACACTGGATAGCTGCCAGGTTGGTGGCACCATCGCTGAGAACGCCGGCGGAGCGAGGGCGGTGAAGTATGGGCTGACCGGTGACTGGGTCTATGGAATGGAGCTTGTCACGCCGACGGGGGAGATCATTGAGCTCGGTGGCAAGCGCATCAAAGACGTCACGGGTTACAATCTGATTCAGCTCGTGGTCGGTTCCGAGGGCACATTGGGTGTCGTCACCCGGATCACGTTTCGGCTTACGGTCAAGCCCCGCTGTTCGTTGGACCTCCTTGTTCCCTTTGACGAACTCGATGATGCTGTGTCCCTGATTCTGGAACTCCTTCGTAGGGAGCAGAGCCTGGTGGCCATGGAATTTATGGATGATCTCAGCGTGCAGGCCACAGAACGGTACCTCAACATCTCGCTTCCCCATCACGACAGTCGGGCGCATCTGCTTCTTCAGCTTGATGGTATGGATGAGGATGGGGTGTGGCGGGCCGCGGAGCGCATCTACGAGCGGTTGCGCGAAGGGGGGGCCAAGGAAGTGTACGCGGCCGACAACCGCCTGACGCGGGAGAAACTGTGGCGGGCGCGGCGCAACATTGCCGAAGCGCTGAAGGCGCAGAACACGTACGTTTCCGTTGAGGACATCGTCGTCCCTCGGGCAAAGATCCCCGAGATGGCCCGGAACCTCCTTGAACTATCACAGCGCCACGGGTTGGTGGTGCCCATCTACGGGCACATCGGCGACGGAAACCTCCATCCGACGCCGGTGAGCGGAGATCGCGACGAGGGGACGTGGGCCAGGGATCTGGACGCGTTTGTGGGGGAGATGTTCCACGTGGTCCGCGCTCTCGGGGGCAACCTGACTGCTGAGCACGGGGTAGGCCTCAAGCGAACGAAGTACCTTCCCTTGACGCTGGACGCGGCCACCCTCTCGCTCATGGCTGGACTCAAGCGTGTGTGGGATCCCAACGAGATCATGAATCCCGGAAAGTTTCCGTCCGCTGTGGAGGTTGCCGCGTAGCACCTTCCTGCCGGCATGGCCCGGCGGGGAGGATCACCTACTGAAAGAGAAGCTCGATGTCGTCGAAGTGCATCTCCAACGAGTCCAGGGCCTTGCGTGCGTCTTGCTCACGGATGGCTTCGAAGATCTCCTGGTGGGCGCGGAGGGTCTCATCGATGTGCTGGGGTTTTGTCTGAAGGAGTTCCTTCTTGATCCTCGGCCAGAGGCTTTGGTCCATCAGGTCGACCAACGACTTGACAGCCTGTCCTAGGACGGTGTTCTGGGTGGCCCAACCGATGGCGATGTGGAAGTCCATGTCCGCCTGCATCATCGCATCGAAGTCTTGCTTGTCGATGCACGCGACGATGCGTTTCAGGGCGGATTCGATGGTCGCTAGATCATCCTCAGTCCGCCGCTCTGTGGCGTACTTGATGATCGTGCACTCCAAGGCACGTCGGGCCTCCAGAGCCTCGAAAGGGTTCTCTCCATTCTTGAGAAGGGAGAACAGCTGAGAGGAGACACGCATTTTGCCTTGCGCATCCTGCAACGAATGGCTGATGTACGTTCCGTTCCCGACTTTGGTCTGCAGTACGCCCACCAAGCGGAGAGCTCCCAGCGCCTCCCGGACAGAAGGACGGCTAACGCCCATGGCTCGGGCCAATTCATCCTCGGGGGGAATTTTGTCACCAACACCAAGCGTCCCCTTCTCGATGGCACCGATGATCTGCTCAGCCACATGTTCAGACTTCTTCTTCGCAGCCAACCGCTCAAACATGTTCAACTCCTGCACAACGGTCCACCGGCGGTCCGCCGGCGTTCATGAAGGCCACAACCACAACGCATATTATAGGCTTTTATCTAGCTTCCTCAACAAATCGTCGAGTTGGTCCTAACCGGGCGCATCCCGGGGACTGACGACGGTCATGTTTCTGTGTGGTTGGCCGGCGTATTGTTGCCGGTACCATGCGACACGAGATCCGCTTTGCGGGCTTCGGCGGCCAAGGAATTGTCTCAGCGGGAAGGATCACCGGTGGTGCTGCTGTCCTTCATGACGGCACGCATGCGGTGTTGACACAGAACTACGGACCGGAGGCCCGCGGCGGCGCATGTGCTGCCGAGGTCATCGTGTCCGATCAACCGGTGGACTACCCGCACATCACCCAGCCGGACGCCCTGGTGATCATGTCCCAGGAAGCGTACGACAAGTTCTCCTCACGCATACAGGAGGGGGGACTGTTGCTGGTCGACGAGGATTTGGTGGAGTACGGTGAGCGCTCAGACGTTAAGGTGGTGGCGGTACCCTCGACGCGTATCGCCGAGTCCCTAGGCCGCAAGATCGTGGCCAATGTCGTGATGTTGGGTGCTCTGGCTGCAGCATGGCCGGCTGTGTCCCGCGAGGCCATGCTGAATGCTGTGCTGGGATCGGTGCCTCCGCACACGAAAGACCTCAACCAACGAGCGTTCGAGGCTGGGTACGACCACGTCTCCAAGGAGGCCATGCATGGCGCAACCTAGGATCGGTGTGTTCGTCTGCCATTGCGGACGCAACATCGCGGGTACGGTAGACGTGGAGCACGTGACCGAGCGAGCAGCCGAGATCCCCGGCGTGGTCCTGGCGACACACTACGACTACATGTGCTCCGACCCGGGACAGGACCTCGTGGCTCGGTCGATCAAGGAGCACCGGTTGAACGGTGTGGTGGTGGCTGCCTGTTCGCCAGGGATGCACGAGGATACCTTCCGTGAGGCCGCGCGCTCTGCGGGCTTGAACCCCTACCTTGTGGAGATGGCGAACATCCGCGAGCAGTGCTCGTGGGTTCACCAGGGACCTGCGGCCACCGACAAAGCGAGCCGGATCTTGGCTACGGTGGTGGAGAAGGTCAAGGGCAACCTTCCCTTGGAGCCTTCAACCATGGACCACGCCAACAAGTGTCTGGTCATCGGCGGCGGCGTCGCGGGGATCCAGGCGGCGTTGGATGTAGCCAACGCAGGGTTCGAGGTGTTGCTTGTGGAACGCTCGCCCTCCATTGGTGGGCGGATGGCTCAGCTCTCGGAAACATTCCCCACCTTGGACTGTTCTCAGTGCATCCTCACGCCCAAGATGGTGGAGGTGGACCGCCACCCAAACATCCGGATATTGGCGAACTCGGAACTGGAGGAAGTGACAGGCTTTCTTGGGAACTGGAGGGTGCGGATTCGCAAGCGCGCCACGTATGTTGATCCCGAGAAGTGTAACCTCTGCGGCGATTGCGTGGGGGCATGCCCGGTGCGCGTACCGAGCGCGTTTGATGAGGGTCTGTCCGAGAGAGCGGCCATTCACATCCCGTTCCCGCAGGCCATCCCGTCATCGTACACGCTGGACAAGGAAACCTGTCTTGGCCTAACACCGCTTCGCTGTAGCGAATGCCGGGATGCCTGCGAAGCCGGGGCCATCGACTACGACATGCAAGATGAGTTTCTGGAAGAGGATATTGGTGCGATCATCGTGGCTACAGGCTACGAACTCCTGCCTAAAGAGCGCATGGCCGAGTACGGCTACGGCGAGATCCCCGATGTGATTGACGGGCTCGAGTTCGAGCGTATGGTGAGCGCTTCCGGCCCGACGCAAGGCGAATTGCGGCGCCCGTCGGATGGTCGTGTTCCCAAGGAGATCGTGTTCATCCAGTGCTCTGGATCAAGGGATCCAGAGCTCTACAAGCCCTATTGCTCCAAGATCTGCTGCATGTACACCGCGAAGCACGCGCTTCTCTACCGGCACACCGTACCGGATGGGAAGGCCTACGTGTTCTACATCGATGTGCGCGCGGGCGGCAAGGACTACGAAGAGTTTGTGCAGCGGGCGATGGAAGAGGACAGGATTCTGTACCTCCGGGGCAAGGTGGCCAAGGTCTTCCAACAAGGGGACAAAGTCATGGTGTGGGGTGTGGATACGCTCACCGACCGCCGCGTTGAGGTGGCCGCGGACCTGGTGGTGTTGGCCCAAGCGATGGTGCCTTCCGCTGGAGTCGCCGAGCTGGCGCGCAAGTTGCGTGTGTCCGTTGATGAGCATGCGTTCCTCAAGGAAGCCCATCCCAAGCTTCGACCATTGGAGGCGTTGGCGGCCGGTGTGTTCCTTGCTGGAGCCGCACAGGGCCCCAAAGACATCCCCGAATCCGTGGCTCAGGGGTCAGGTGCAGCGGTCAAGGCCGTGATGTTGCTTTCGGCACCGGAACTGATCCACTCCCCGGAGGTTGCGGAGGTGGACGAGCTCCTGTGCTCTGCTTGTGGCATCTGCTCCCCGCAGTGCCCGTACGAGGCCATCACCGTTGAGGACACTGCTGAGGTGAACGAGATGCTCTGTGAAGGCTGTGGGACGTGTGTTGCCGCGTGTCCAAGCGGAGCGATGAGCTTGCGGAACCTCGCGGACAGCCAGGTGTTGGCGATGCTTCGCGCTGCGCTGGAGGAGCGAGAAGAAGCGGAGGTGTCCGGTGGCTGAGAACGGCTTTGAACCAAGGATAGCGGCGCTTCTATGTCGATGGTGTGCCTACGCTGGAGCTGATCTTGCCGGGACCAGCCGTCTGTCCTATCCGCCGAACATGATCCCCATCCGCGTTCCCTGCTCAGGACGTGTGGAGCCCAGTTGGGTGATCGAGGCGCTCAACGCAGGTGCGGATGCTGTGCTGATCGGCGGTTGTCATCCCGGTGACTGCCACTATGTGTCCGGCAATTACAAGGCGCGGCGGCGGGTGGCGTTGCTCCGGCGTGTCCTCGGAGAGTTGGGGGTGGATCCCGCTCGAGTTCGCTTGGAGTGGGTTTCCGCGTCGGAAGGCGCCAAGTTCGCGCGCGTGATGCGGGACTACGTGGAAGAGATACGGGCATTGGGTCCCCACGAGGGAGGGTTGGGATCTTCAACCGCTCCCGAGGCAGTTGCGGAGTCGGTTGTGGAGGCGGTTGAACAGGTGGTGCAGCATGGCTAAGCCAAAGCTCGCCCTCTATTGGACTGGTGGATGTGGGGGATGCGATGTCTCGCCCTTGGAGGTGGGTGAGGCCATCGTGGACGTGCTCTCCAGTGTGGAGCTGGTGTTCTGGCCGGCACTCATGGATGCCAAGCGTGCGGATGTCGAGGCTCTGCCCACGGGGGGTATTGACGCAGTGTTGATCAACGGTGCCCTGCGTACCGAGGAGAACCTCGAAATGGTGCGCTTGCTTCGCAAGAAGGCCAAGTTGCTGGTCGCCTACGGGGCGTGCGCACATCTCGGAGGGGTGATTGGTCTGGGTAACCTTCATGCTCCGGAAGCCCTGGTGGCGACGGCGCTGTCCGGTGATTGGCGTCCTGGTGCACCCCTCTCTTCGCAGAACGGCGATGCCCCTCCGGCGCTTACGCCCGGTGTGGTTCCCCTGTCAGATGTGGTGCATGTGGACTACACAGTTCCCGGATGTCCGCCTCCTGGCCAGCTCATCGGAGCGTTCTTCGAGGCCCTTCTTCACGATGACCTCCCTGAACCAGGACACGTGTTCGCCCAGGACAAGGCGTTGTGTGAAGAGTGCCCCCGGGAGAAGGAAGACCGCCGCATCGAGCGGTTCGTACGACCCCATGAGGTCACGCCGGATCCGGAGCTCTGCCTGCTCGATCAGGGGATGGTGTGCCTGGGGCCGGTGACCCGCGGAGGATGCGAAGCAGCCTGCCCAACAGCGGGGATGCCCTGCACGGGCTGTGTAGGTCCTACCGCGAAGGCGGGTGACACGGGGGCAGCGATGATCGCCGCGCTCGCTTCGCTCGTGCGTGCGGGTGACGAAAGCGAGGATGCGTTTGCCCGTGAGGACGAGATCCTTGCCGGGCTCGTTGATCCTGTGGGAACGCTGTACAAGTATGGCTTGGCGGTCAACTGGAAGCGGCGGGGTAGACGGGGAGGCAAGGCATGAGCACCAGGAAGATCGTCA
>PUMK01000304.1 GCA_003551325.1 Candidatus Acetothermia bacterium
AGGTTTCTCCGAGACGTTCACGGTACGCCGTCGAGCGCTCACCCGCCACTTTGGCATCGAGGGGCGGACGCGCATGGCCAAAGAGCGGCGAGGTTCATGAGACGAAGGGGATGAGCAGGGTGAGGATCCTCTCCAGTGGGGCGATGTCCGCTTCGCTGAACTGCGAGGGCTCGTGCGCGTCGATGTCCAAGACTGCTCGGACCTTGCCATCGGCGACGAAGGGAACCACGATTTCGCTGCGCGTGCGGGGATCGCATGCGACATGGCCCGGAAACGTGTCGACGTCAGGGACCACCACGGGGTGGCCGGTGCGCACGCTGTGCAGACAGACTCCATCTCCCCGGAGCACCTGGCAGGCCACCGGTCCCTGATAGGGACCAACATGGAGTTCATCGGGGCCAGCCACGTGATAGAAGCCTGTCCAAGAGTGGTGTGGCATCTTGTGATGCAGCACGGCACTGATCGTTGCCATGGCCGCAATGAGGCTGGGCGACTGCCCATCAACGAGCAAACGCAGCTGTTCGTAGATGCGTGCGTACCGTGCTGTCCTCTCACTTCCCATTGTGCACCGGAGGATGATTGTAACGCTTGGGATTGAGGTCGACGACGCGGTAGGCTGCCTTGGCAAAGGTGATACCGTTCCGCTGAAGTTCAGCCCCCAGCACCATGGTGTGGGCATCGGCAAGTGCGTCCTCGGGGAGTTCGAAGCGTATGCTACGAGGATGTGAGGCGCGCTGAGCCCGTCGACGCGGGCGTCCGGTTCCATCGATCACAAACCGCATGGGCTCAGGATAGCCTCCGGCACCGGAAAACGGTCTTAGGTGGAGCATGACGCGGTTTGAGGGCCGCAGTTGGTCAAAGAGCTCGATCTCAATGACCAGCCGTCCCGAAGAGGTGCGCTGTAGGTGGAGCGCCCGGATATCGTTGTAGCGCTTGAGGTCGCGGAGCAGGCTGCGTCGTCGAGGGTCGGTGTAGGAGATCATGGGTTCTTCATCTGCCGTGGAGGGCCGTGGCACCTCGGTTGCCCACGCATCCTCCGAATCGGGGATGTCCAGCACAGCGCCCAGCGTGAGGCGTGGGATGGCCCCGAACAGCTCATTGCTGCGCGCGAAGCTGACCAGATAACGGCGCATATAGCGCATCTGTGACTTGTGACGGAGGATGGCGTGGAACTTGCGTTCCCGTTCTTCGGGGATCAGCGGTAGGGTGTGCCATGCTGTGTCGAGATCCTGGAGTGCTCGAGGTGGCAATAGGGGTGCGGCGAGACGCTTCCCGCGCGGCAGCGGCCATCGACCCCGGTGGACCACATAGGCCCATAGGTGAGGCCGGGGCAGCCCCCTTCGCTCAAGTCCCTCAAGGACGAACATCGAGAAGGCGTGCGTGGCCCAGTGATCGGGGTGGAGGTCGTTGGGATGGGGAAGATAGAGCGTACGGGGGGCGGTGGTTGCGATGATGTCGTCTAGATCTTGAACCAGCGCCCGTCCGCAATAGGGAGTCTCAGGCGTATGGCTGTTCGCGTAGGGAGATGCGGTTGCGCCGGTCCGAGGTGACCGATACGGAGCATCCGGTGACCAATTCCGATCCCACATCGACGGCAGTCCGCGATCCGGATAACCGAGGAAATCGACGTCTTCGTCGCTGAGTCCGAGGTGGGAAAGGGCGTGCAGCGTCTCCTCCTGCCTCCGGTAGCCCAGTTGGACTGCGAGGCGACGGTTGGAGAGAGGTCCCCGGTACTGACCGTCCCCGTTGGTTAGCAACACCACGCGGACTTCATGGCCGAGGGCTTGGTGGCGCTGGAGGGCGCCAGCTGTCGCCAGCACCTCGTCGTCGTTGTGCGGGGCCACCACAAGTGCCGGTCCCTGCATATCGACATGAGATCGAGGTTCCAGCCGCGATTGCCTGGCCGCCCTTCGCTTCGACGAACGGACCCACCTCAGGGGTCGGTGCATGGTGGCTAAGGTACCGTGGTCCCGTCCGTCCGACAAGCGCGCAGCACGCTGACCTCCACCGTCACGACGTTCTCGGCATCGTTCCCGGGAAGCTTGCGTTAGCTCTCGTTCTCCTCGCGCTCCAAGTACTGGAGGATGGCTTCGACGACCAGGTAGTTGGGTGAGCGATCCCTCCGCTCGCCCATCTCGCGCAGTCGTCCCAGAAGATTATGCTGCTCATACTTCTGTGGAATGTAGACGGAGAGTTTATCCAGTGACCGAGGTGTCGGATGTCGCTCCATCATAGCTATCCCCCCTTTTGCTTTTCATCCTGCACTATTGTCTAACAAGTGTACACTAAGACCGATGTGCGCTCAACGTACAGTGTGCACATATTTGTTACAGCAGGAGCATATGATTGAGCCTTTGAGAGCGTTCCTGCAGGATCATAAAGGAGAAAGAGGGGCAAAGATGTTAGGGCAGTGGAAAGACACACTGTCAAGGAGCATTCGACGCTTGCCGTTGCGTATTGCTGAGTGCACTGTAGATGCCGATGAGCAGCAGAACGAGCGCAGCCAAAGCCAGCCAGCTGACACGGTAGCTTTGCGTCAGGTCCGCGAGGATACCGAATAGGGGGGGGCTCGCCACGATGCCCACACGAGCGAAGATGAGTGCTAGACCCGTGCTGACTCCCGTGCGCCCCCTGCTCGATAACTCCGATACTGCAGTGAAGTAGAGGCCTGGTCCGGAAAAGCATATGGCTCCAAGGATAACGCTGAGAACGAGGAGAACTGGAAGGGGAAGCCGTACAGCGGCTACGAGCGTGCCAAACACCAGACACAACGTACCGATTCCGGTGCCCAGCAGGATGAGGCCTCGTCGACGGTTACCGTTGAGAAGCGTGTCGCTAGCCCAGCCACAGGTCGGGGGACCGATCACGCCGCCAAGGAGGAGAGCTCCGAGCCCGAGTCCGGCCCAGGTTTCGGATAGCCCTAGGTCTTGATGGAGGTACAGGGCGAAGTGAGTGCTGATAGCGCTCATCGCTGTTCCCATCGTAAAACCGAACAAGCCCACATAGAGCAGCCGTTTGTCATCCGCCAGGCTGCGGACTAGCTCACGAAAGGTTGTGCGTTCGACCCCGCCCTTGTCGAGGGTTGGTGGCCGGCCCTGGTAGAAACCGTAGATCACAAAGCCCATCAGCAGAGCGAAGACTCCCGAGACCACCACAGCTCCTCGCCAACCCAGCGCTGCTGCTGCCAACGGCATCAACGTTGCCCCCAAGAAGCCTCCGGTTCCGCCGCCGGAGTGAGCGATGCCCATGTACATGGCACGGTGTTTCCCCGAAACGCTCTCCATCACCGCCAAGTTCACAGCCGGTGTGATCAGGCTGAACCCTGCCCCGGCGGCGAAACCAAGCGCGACCAGCGCTGCGTACGCTGGTGCCGCTGCGTGCAGTGCCATGATAACGCCCACACAACTCACGCCCGCAAAGAGCCCTGCCTTCGCCCCCATCCGGTCGATGATGTTCCCTGCGAGAATGGCGGCGGCAGTGGCGCTCAGGAAGAAGAAGCTCGCGTAGAGGCCCACCTGGCCTCTGCTGATCGTGAAGTCCTCGAGAACCGCGGGAAGAAGGGCGCGGAAACCTTGGATGTTGGCGCCCACTGCCACGTATGCCGCGGCGATGATGAGCAGCGTCCCCGCACGACCGCGGCCATCGGAGCGCAACGTCTTCGCGGTATCGGCCTTGCTGCTTGACGACTCATGGGCAGCCGGGGTGGGGGGCATGCCCCGAGCTTAGCGTGACAAGGGGGCGCTTCTCAAGCCTGAGTATCGTGTTGATCGGGCTTGACGGGGTGCACGGCATCCTTCAAGCTAACGCAGGTGGGGGGATGAGGAGGCAGCGACAACTGTGCCGCAAGCGTTGATCCGACTGTTGAACGAGCTGGGTGCTGAGGCCACTGAAGAGACTCTCCGGCCGGCCTTGATCCACGCCTCGGTTCTGAGCGAGCATCCTGATCTTGAGAGCAACGAACGCCTCGAGTTCTTGGGGGATTCCGTGCTGGAGCTTGCCGTGGCCGAATACCTGTACACGGTGTACCCGGATAAGGACGAGGGTTCCCTGTCGAAGATGCGAGGTGTGGTGGTTTCCCGTCCTGCCTTGGCGGAGACCGCTAGCGTGCTCGATGTGGGGTCTCACATCAGGTTGGGGCGAGGGGAGGAACAGTCAGGAGGGCGTGCCAGGTCCTCCATTCTCGCCGCAGCGTTCGAGGCGATCATCGGTGTTGTGTTCCTCCATTGGGGATATGGGGTGGCCAGGGACTTTGTGGTGCGCCTCATGGGAGATGCGATTGCCAAGGTCGGGGAAGTGCGCTCCGAGGACTACAAATCCCTCCTACAAGAGCTCGGCCACAGACGGTTTCGCGCGGTCCCGGTCTACCGCCTGATGGAGTCCGAAGGGCCGGAGCACCGTAAGGTATTCACAGTGGAGGCTGATCTTGGGGGGATCCAGGTTCTGGGTCGAGGTAGGTCGAAGAAGGAAGCTGAGCAGGCCGCTGCGAAGCGGTTGTACCTCCGATTGGAGGGGGATGATGAGGAGGGATCTGTGTGAGAGGGATCACCTTGTTGGTGGACCGGTTGGAGCAGCAGTTCGAGCGGTCCGAGGGTGTGCGGCCCCGGGACTACTTCTATGTCACGGACGCGGCCAAGTGCCCCCGGCAGGTCTTCTACGCGATGAAGGGATTCCCTCGGCCGCCTCTTGATGGTCTCACAGCCCGCAAGCTCGCTGTGGGCGATGATGCCCACCGTCGCATTGCCCAGGCCCTGTACAGCATGGGCCTGGTGGTTGCTGCTGAAGTGCCGTTACCGTCCGATTCCTTGTTCCATGGGCGCGCCGATGTGATCGTGTCGTTGGAGGGGAAGAACTATGTCGTCGAGGTCAAGACGGCGCATCCCTATAGCTTTGAGCAGATGGCGACGGGTCCGCGTCGCGATCATGAGCTACAGCTCCAGCTGTACCTATACCATTTCGGCATTCCGCAGGGGCTCATCCTGGCGGAGAACAAGGCTACCCAGGAACTCAAGGAGTTCTTGGTGTTGCTCGATCGACCCATGGTGGAACGTGTCCTCGAGGAGTTCCGGCAGCTTCATGCGCTGATCGTAGGACGGGGGCAGCTTCCGCCGATGCCCGATAAGTCCCACTGGGAGTTTGATCAGTGTCGCTATTGCGCTTACGTACCGTGGTGCCGCGAGGATAGCGCTGTCCATCCAGACGACGAGTGCAGCGGAGCGTCCGGACGTGTTCGTGAACCCTCGGCTGCGACCGAGGGAGGACTGTTCGAGGGCCTGGCCTGACGGCCCTGTGCCAGCGCAGGGTTCCTTGCCAACACAGGTTTGCCCACCTTGCGTTAGGGCCCTGCGGTGCCGTCGGCAATGAGGAGACGCGGAGGGACGAGCGGGTACGTGTCTAGGCGACGCCCAAGTGCGCAGGACACGGACCCAGCTACGGCGGCGTGGGCTGCCATCAGCGGCACCTCACCGAGCCCCTTGGCTCCGTAGGGACCGCGCGAGTACGGTGCTTCCACGAAGTCGACGGTGAGTTCGTCCGGGACGTCCAGCACCGTCGGTATGTGGTAGGCCATGAAGGACGGAGCGAGGATCCTGCCTTCTTCCGATTGCAGGTCCTCCATCAGCGCATAACCGATCCCTTGGGCGACCCCTCCGGCGACTTGCCCCCGAGCCGTTACCGGGTTGATGATGCGGCCTGAGTCGTGGACTGCCCAGAACTTGAGCACGTGTGCTTCGCCGGTTCGCGTGTCCACCTCAGTCAGGGCGATGTGGCAGGCGAACGCGTAGGCGAAGTAGGCGTCTCCTTGGCCAGTCTCCGGAATCCACGTCACGGGAGCACCCTCCGCCCAGCCTGTGGACGCCATATCCACGTTGTGTGTCCACATCCAACGCGCCACGTCTGCCAAGGATACGGCCTGGGTCGGATCCTGGGGGTTCATACATCGGGAGTCACCGACGATGACCTGCGGGCACCCGAGCATCTGCGAGGCTGCCTTGGCGATCCTCGCCCGTAGGGGACCAGCCGCATCGAGGACGGCAGCTCCGGTCATCGTCGTTGTCCGCGAAGCAACCGTGGGGCCTGAGTCCGGCACGCGAGAGGTGTCAACGGGCGTCAGCCGAACATCAGATAGCCGGGCTCCCAGAGCTTCGGCGGTGATCTGGGCGATCACGGTCTCCGCACCTTGTCCCATCTCCGTGGTGCCCATGGCCACTGTAACAGAGCCGTCCGCTTCCAGTTTGAGGTACACGCCGGCTTTCTCCAACAGCGGTGCTTTGGCCCCCATGCCGACGCCGTACATCACCGTGGACACCGCCAAGCC
>PUMK01000226.1 GCA_003551325.1 Candidatus Acetothermia bacterium
CAGGCGAAAGCAAGGACCTTCAATCTAGAGCGTGTAGGCCGGGCCTGCGCAGACCGGTCAACCGTTGTCATCCCAGGGGATCTCCTGCTCCGCGGCCAGCGCGGTGAGCGCATCGAACGCTTGAGCCACGTCCTGCGGCGCCCCCTCCAGGAGCAGGGTCACGGCCCCCGTGCCATGCCCGACACCGCCGCTTGCGACGTGCTGCACCCTTACGCCGTACAGCGTCTCCAGCGCTTCGCGCTCCGTCAGGGGTGTGCCCACGAGCGGATACATCCCCACCGGGATGCCGTGGGCGTGGGCGAGGCGTCCTGCCCCCATCGCGCGTGCCAGTTGGGCGATAGGCGTGTGCACCGACTTGGCGAGGGAGATGGGCACGACCGTCTCCGCACCGGTGGCCAGGGCCGCCGGATGGTAGGCCCCAACGGTGCCTCCTGTGCGGGATCCGAGGAGCACACCGCAGATCCCGTGAGGGTCCAGTGCGTTGGCCCCTTTGATCAAGACGTCGCCTGGCTTCAGGCGTTCGCGGACCTGCTCGGGGTCGAGGGAAGCCGGCTGCCCGGCGACCAAGGTGATGCCACGCCCCATCCTCTCAGGCGGAACCACGCTCAGGCCCCGTCCGATGTAACCGGCGCAGAAGGAACCGGGATCGATCGGGCCACCGAGGAGTTCCTCGGCGACGTAGGCGTTGGTCGTTCCCAGACCGATGACGACCATACCCTCGGCCATCGCCTTGCGCACTACGGAGTTCGCGGCGACACCGCGCGCGGTGAGGCGTTTGGCAGCATGGGATGGAAGCACGACAATGGCTCGGTCGGTTGTGCCTTCAGATCGGCTCATGCTCTAACGGTAGCGAACCGAAGCAACGTTGGCAAAGCGGCGCGTTGTCGCGTTGAAAGCGTTACCGATGGGGAGACCGATGCCTCATAGCTTCCGTTACCGGAGAGGGAAGCTGCTCCTGGTGGCGCGAGGAAGCATCGGAGAGCTGGTGAGGACATGGCGAAGGCGGTATCAGCGTCTCTTGCGGGACCAGAAGGCGCAGAAAACGCCCTTGAGGTCGCCCTTGGAGGCGGATCGCGCAACGACACCGTGCGTCTTTACCTGGCCCATGTCCACCATTGGTCGAGGGGCACGGAAGCCGTATGCGCGGCGCTCAGCCGGGTCGTCCGTGGTCGAGGTACTGGGTCTTCGCATGTGCCACGATCATGAAGGGGCCTCCCCGTCCGTCCCATCGCCCGGCACGCGCACTGTGTGCGCTCCCAACCCAGCGTACGGCGTATCGTTGCACGTCGCGATCACGATCTGACAGGACTTGGCCGCTTCTTCGATGATGAGACAGAGGCGCTTCATACGTACGGAGTCTGCGTTGACCAGCCGGTCGTCGATGAGGACGAGATTCGGCTCCGTCTCACTGACGAGGACAGCGATGGCGAGCCGGAGCAGTACCACGACCTGCTCCTGGGCCCCGTGGCTGAGGCTCGGAAACGGCAGATCCCTGTTGTATCGGACCATGTGAACGCCTGTCGGCTTCAGATCAAGGTCGACGCGGAGGGCATCGTAGCTGTCCTCTGTGAGGAGGCGGAGCCAGCGGTCGACGATCGCTTGAATCGGACCGGAGAGGGCCGCGGAGCGTTGTTTCTCATGGGCGAGCACGAGGCAGTGGAGGAGCTTCGCACCCTCGGCCCGGCACTTGAGCAGCTCGACACGCCTTCGTTTCCATTCGATCTCGATCTGGGCGTCCGCCAGCTGGCTGTAGTTCCCCTGCGCCGCGGATTCCTCGATGCGCGCGAGTGTCGCCGCGATCTTGGTCGCCAGATCGCTGAGCTGCTTGTCCAACTCTTGGACGCGGTTCTGCGCCTGCTCGTAGAGACGCTTCGGAGTGATCACCTTCTCTTCGTACTCCGTCAGAAGCCTGTCGAGGCTCTCCGTTGCCTGGCGAACCTCCTCCTTGGAGGCAGCGACCAGGTTCCCCAACCGCTCAAGGGTGCCGTAGGTCTCGAGAATCTCGGTGATGTTCGCTTCGTGGGTCCCAATCTCCGCCCTGCGCGCCGCCAGCTTGTATGTTGTGGCCTGACGAGCCTCCACAAGCTTGAGGAGATTCTCTGCGGCCGCCCTCTCGGCCTTCTGTTCATCGTCGATCTCGCTGATGACGCGCTTCTTCACTCGCTCTTTCTCGTCAATCTGACCGCGGATCCATTGCCCCCCTTTCTCCCGGGCCTCGGGCGGGAGAGTACGCGCGGCACGCGTCTCCTCCTGGATGCCACGTTTGATCCGTTCCAACTCCGCCTTCGCGTCCGGCTCTGCCTCCTCGGTCTCCTCCAGGCTCTGCTCGAGCGTCGAGATCGCCTTGGCGAGGTCACGCCCCCTTTCGTGCAGCGCCGCGACACCGTCCTCGTCGGAAACGCCGAAGCGCGTCAGGAGTTGCCGGACCTCCTGTTCCACCTTGTCCCGCTCGGTGAGGAGGTCCTTCAAGGCTGACGCGTTGCTGCGTACATGAACTGTGCCGACGCCCTCGATCTGGAACTCGGTCGGCTCGGCGACGAGGTACTCGTGGTCTTCGGAGGCTCGGAGGGCCGGATTGGTCTTGACCTTCCGGGCCTTCCCGGTCCACTCGAACGCTACGCGGATCGCGCTGGCCTCCACCTGGGCTCGGAGAACGCTGAGCTTCTTGGACGCGGCCCCGAACCTCTTCCACTCCTTATCGTCGGGGGCGACGAGCTCGGCGTACGCCTTCTTCCGCGCTTCGCATTGCTCTTCGATCTCCGCAACCTTGTCCAGGTGCTGCTGGAGACGCTTGCCTTCCTTTTCGAGCTTGCGCAACCGTTCCAGGGCGTGGAGGCCTTGGAGTTCGGCTTCCAGCGCTTTGAGGGCCGGCTCCAGTTCTTCCTTCCAACGCCGCGCGTGGCGATCCCGGGCGTGCTCTTCAGACCTGGCGTCGACGGTGGCGTCGGCGAGGGACTCTTCAAGCTCCTTGGCTTCCGCCGCGCACTTGCGAATCTTCTTCCGCTTGTCCTCGACCTGTGTGAGGTGCTCTTCGAGCCGTTGGGCCTTCTCCACGGCGGCGTTCTTCACCCTCCTTCTCTCTTCGCACTCGCGGTCGAGCGCTTCAGCTTGCTGCACGCGCGCGGACAGTTCGTCGGCTTCGGCCTTTGCCTTTTCGCGCGCCTTGCGCTTCTCGGCCTCCGAGGCCTGGATCTCCTCCAAATCGGCGCGGTGGGAGTCGACGGACTTAGCCTTATCCAGCAGTCCTGTCAGTTCCTCCTCAAGCCGAGGAAGCTCTGCCTGGAGCCGGCCCAGCTCGCTGTTGGAAGCGATCCGACCTGTCGGGGTCCAATACTCGTCATAACGCTCGCCGACCCGGCCGACGACCGCCGCCTCGACGGGCGTGCGGGCTGCCAGTTCCACAAGGCCTTGCAGGCCCTGCTTGACCCCGTCGCTCCATGCCTTCTCGGGGATGGCGCCGTCCGACTGGAGGTACCACAAAGCCTGGGCGAGCCCGCGGTGCTCAGGCCGTGCCGCCATACGCGCAGTCGCTTCACCGCGCAGGATCGCGCGCAGCCGCGCGTCCGCATCGTCCCCCTCGTGATCGCGTTCCCAGTTCCCGCCCCGTTCTGAGTAGAGCGCGCTCTTGGGCTCCTGCAAGAACTGCTTGACGGCTCGGTAGCGCCGACCGCCCGCTTCGAACTGGACGCACGCTTTCGGACCCAGGGTACTGCCGATGGGTTGAATGGCGCGGATCTCCTCAGTCTTTGCGTTGTGGCGGTCAAAGAGAACGCGGGTGAGCGCCTCGAAGAGCGTGGACTTCCCGGCCTCGTTTCTGCCGGTCAAGAGGTTGACACCGTTGCAAAACTTGAACGTGTGGGAGTCCCGGTAACCACGCCAGTTCTCGACGGTGATCTCCTCGATGATCATCGATGCGCCTCCGCGACGAGCCGGCGCAGCAGCGCTCGCGCCTCCTGGAGAACCTCAGGTGCCTCCGAGGCGGCTTCCCGCGCTGGACCCTCTGGGATTCTTCCCTCCAGGATGGCGCCCAGGCCCTCGTCTATATCTGCGAGGAGCCCCTCAGGGAGGATCACCGGCGTCTCAGGCAAGGCGTCGAGCGTCTCAAATGGCCAATCCAAGTGGAAAGACTCCTTCTGGAGTTCGTCCCGCAGGGATCGCAGTTCCCCTAACGCTTCCGGCGGCGCTGCCGGGTCGAACTGGGGCGTGATGCGAAGGAGTTGGGCGGGAAGCGGCCCCAGCCGGAGGATCACCCTCCGGAGCTCTTCCACATCGCTCACGTCACCAATCAAAGCCTCGTGTTCGCTCCATCGGAGCGCACCCAGGTGGTGTCGCGAGACCACGGGTTCGCTCCTCGCGCCGGAGATCTCGACGATGCTCACGTTGCCTGGGTCCTTCTCGCTGAAACTCGTCGGCTCCATCGTGCCCGAGTACACGGTTCGCCCCTGCTGCATGAAGCTGTGCCAGTCGCCGAGGGCAAGGTAGTCAAGGCCAGCCTCGTCTGCCCGGGTGGCGGAGATCGGGAAGTTCGTGCGCTTGGGCAGCAAGTCCAGTGCGCCGTGCGCGACACCGATCCGGATCCGGTCGTCGCCCGTCGCCCGCGCCGGCATCCATGCAGTGGGATCAAGCGTGCTCTGCTTCTGTTTCAGCGGCGCCGGATACAGCACGACCTCTTCCCGCACGTGGAACTCCGCAGACTCACACAACAGCGTGACATGGTCTCCGACACGCTGCCAGCTTTGACGGTCCCATATCCCTCCCGCGATCAGCGGATCGTGGTTGCCTGGCAACACAAACACCCGGATGGGGGAGAAGCTGTCCAGCAGGGCAACGGTCTTTCGAACGACGGCCTCGTCGACGTCGTAGTGCTCGAACAGGTCACCCGCCAGGAGCACGAATGCGACGCCCTCGCGCTTCGCGAGCTCCACAACCCGCGCTGCCGTCTCGAATCGCTTAGCGCGGACCTCCTTCGCCTTCTCGCCTGCCTGAAGGGCCTTCATGCCCATCTGCCAGTCAGCCGTGTGCAGGAACGTTACCGCCATAAGGTGATCCTCCCGCTGATTCTCAGAGTCTCTCTCCAAGCGCCAGCGTTTGGTATGCTTTCTGAATCAGTGTAACTGGTCCGTCCCTCGAGGGCTACCAGCCACAAGCGAGGCCTCTCATTGTAGGCACAGTCACCGGAAACAGAGGTGTTCGACCAGAAAGGAATGCCTGCACAGACGGTCGGCGAACGCCAGAATGGCTGCGGGTCCCAACTTGCCCGACCTGGAAACTGCTGAGCGGCTTCCCGCTTCCTGGCTGCGGCAACGCGCGAAGAGGCCAACATCGGGTTGGCCATAGTTTCTACAGACGGTTTCCGTACGGATAGGTCTGAGACATGTGCGCCTGGCCTCATCGAACGTGGATCCGCGCTATAGTAATGTGACATCCCTTGGGGGGAGGGCATTGTTCTTGACCAGCTGGAGAAGGCTTTCCTGGTGCTCGGTTCTTACGCTCACCGGTCACACAAAGCCCGTTACGGTTGTGGCGTTCAGCCCTGATGGACGCTATCTGGCCTCCGGGGCGCTCAAGG
This sequence comes from Candidatus Acetothermia bacterium, assembly GCA_003551325.1. GTDB lineage: Bacteria > Bipolaricaulota > Bipolaricaulia > Bipolaricaulales > Bipolaricaulaceae > B1SED10-245. The sequence goes on from PUMK01000226.1 coordinate 5,570, forward strand.
ACGCGATTCGTCTCTGGGATGCGTGGACGGGGACGCTGCTGCACACTCTGCCGACGCGTGGGGTAAACGTCTACGCGCTCGACTTCAGCCCTGACGGGCAGCTCCTTGCGTGTGGGGGGATTGGAACAACCGCCGTGAGGCTCTGGAATACGAGCTCCTGGCGAGAACTCAGCTCACCGCCGAGGTGTGGGCAGGCAACAAGAACGGTAGCCTTCAGTCCCGACGGATCCCTCCTCGCATGGGCGCCTGGTCTGAAGTTGCGGATTGACCTTTGGAGAGTCGGTACACGCCGGCTGTGGCGAAGACTGAGGTTGCAGGATCGCTCTGTGAGTCAGGTGGCCTTCCATCCAGGTGGAAGACTCTTGGCGGCCGGTTCCGACGTGATGTTCGGCTCGCGCCCCTCTGCCATCGTGAGACTGTGTAACGTGAAGACCGGAAGGGAGGTCTGGGGGATCAACGGGAACTTCATGACGGTGCAGAACATTGCATTCAGCCCAGACGGGCGCACACTGGCGGTGGCGCATCCCTCTGCCGGGCCGGTCCGTCTTCGCGATGTGGCCACTTCTGAGGAAGTGGTGCGCCCTGAAGCGACGGGGAAGCTGGTGCGTTCGGTGAGTCTTGA
>PUMK01000175.1 GCA_003551325.1 Candidatus Acetothermia bacterium
CGGGAGACGTTTGGCGTCCGCCTTCATCAGTTCTTCTCCCAGGGAGGCGATGTCCATGCCACGCTGGAGGACGCAGCCCAGCGCAGGTTCACCGTTGCTGGTCAGATCTACGCAGACAAGGAAGACGAGCGCATGTACTTCCCGTTGCGCTTCTGTCGGGAGTGCGGCCAAGAGTACTACGCGGTGCTGTACGAGTCGGAGGCTGGGAGCGTGCGACCCTCCCTTCCGGGTCCACACGAGGAAGATGGGCAGCCGAGCATGGAAGGCCCGAGGGTTGAGGGGTATCTCCTGATCGACGAGCTGGGGTTGTGGGAGGGCAGTGATGAGGATCTCCCGGAAGCATGGCTCAACCGTGGCCGTGTTAAGCGCGCTTTTCGGGATCATGTTCCACACAAGCTCCACCTGGGTCCCGGCGGTGGACCTGCGGATCCCGACGACAAGGAGGGCGTGAACTGCTGGTTCCTCCGCAAGCCATTTCTCTTCTGCCCACGCTGTGGGATTGTCTACACGAGGCGGCAGGGAGAGTTTCGGAAACTCGCCGGTCTGTCAAGCGAGGGACGGAGCACGGCCACGACCTTGCTCGCCCTGTCGACAATCACGGACGTGCGGCGACGTACCCATGACCCGTCGCTCGCCAAGCTTCTCAGCTTCACCGACAACCGGCAAGATGCCTCGCTACAAGCAGGACACTTCAACGACTTCGTCCAGGTGGCACTTCTCCGCGCGGCGCTGCTCAAGGCGATGGAGCGGCATGGCCCGCTCGATCACACGAACGTAGCGGCAAAGGTAGAGGAGGAACTGGCGCTGGATCAGGAGCTGTTCGCCCGAGAGCCGGGCATGTTCGCTGACCAGGAGCGCCGCAACCGGGAGGCGTTCAGCGAGATCATCGAGTACCGGCTTTATGAGGATCTGCGCCGCGGATGGCGGATCGTCCAACCCAACCTCGAGCAGTGTGGGCTTCTGCGTATCGACTATCGCGGCCTGAGGGCCCTGTGCCAAGAGGAAGCCGCGTGGCGGGGTTGCCTCGTGCTGGAGGAGGCCCCCCCTGAGAAGCGCGGAGAGGTCCTCCGGGGTTTGCTCAACCACATGCGACGCAATCTGGCGATCGACGCCCTGCCCCTCAGTCTGCATCGGCAAGGCGAACTCCTGCGTAAGGCCCGGAGCGCGCTTACGGATCTCTGGGCATTCGATGAGGACGAACGGCTGGAGAGGGGTGCGTATTACGTCGCGCCCGCGCACACGGCGGTCGAGGGAAGGGGGTTAAGCCTCTCGGCAAGGAGTGCCCTGGGGCGGTACCTCCGGGATCGAAAGACCTGGAACATCGCTGAAGATATCGCCCCCGAACGCTATGTGGAGATGATGGACGGTCTGATCACAGCTCTGCGCGGTGGGGGGCTCCTCGTTCACACCGAGGACCGCGGTGTCGGAAGGTTGCAGCTCAGGGCGGACTGCCTCCTTTGGTGTCGCGGTACGGGTACCGCTCCAGAGCCTGATCCCGTGCGTTCGCGCTGGCTGCCCGGTGGTGGGGCCATCGGGCATCGACGTAGAGCGAACACCTTCTTCCACGACTTCTACACCCGCGTCGCACACGAACTCAAGGGGATCCAAGGGCATGAGCACACCGCTCAGGTGGAGTACGAAGACCGGCTGCAAAGGGAGAAGGAGTTCGAGGCTGGGAAGGCGGCGTTTCTCGCTTGCACGCCCACGATGGAACTGGGCATTGACATCGGAGACCTGGCGGTTGTGCACATGCGGAACGCGCCGCCAACACCGGCCAACTACGCCCAGCGCAGCGGACGCGCCGGAAGGAGCGGCCAGGGTGCACTCGTGCTCACCTACTGCGCTACCGGAAGCGGGCACGACCAGTACTATTTCCACCGCCGCGATCGCCTTGTGGCCGGGGCGGTGGCTGCTCCCAAGCTGGATTTGACCAACGAGGAGCTCCTCCGGAGTCACCTGCATGCCATGTGGCTGGCCAAGACCGGGGCCGACCTAAGCCAGTCGGTCCTGGAGATCCTTGAGGTACGGGAGCTGGACTGCCCGCTGCGAGCTGAGCTTCGCGATCGACTGAGCCTATCCCAGGCGCGGATGAGCGAACTCTGCAACGAGGCAGAGCGCGCCTTGCATGCGTTCAACCGTGCCTTGGGCGAGACCGGGTGGTTCAGCCGAAAGTGGATCGAGACGGTGCTCAGGAGTGCTCTCCATGACTTCGACTTGGCTTTTGACCGCTGGCGCGAACTCTACACGATGGCCCAGGCACAACGCGACGCGGCCCATGAGCGCTTGCGGGTCCCCTCCCGTGACCGCCGTGAGCGTGACGAGGCTGAACGGCTGAGGAACGAGGCTGAACGGCAGATCAACGCACTCTGCGGGGGAGATCGAAGACGCGAGGACTCGGCGTTTTATCCCTACCGCTATCTTGCCAGCGAAGGCTTCCTTCCTGGCTACAACTTCCCGCGGCTTCCCGTGCGTGCCTATCTGCCTCGGGGGCAAGGAAGATACCTGGCGCGTCCCCGTTTCCTCGCCATCACTGAGTACGCACCGGCGAACCGCCTGTATCACGACGGTGTTAAGTTCCAGGTCCGGCGGTCCTTCCTTCCTCCGGGTTTGGACAAGCCTGACTTCGATCGGGGCAAGGCATGCAGCGAGTGCGGTGCGCTCTACCTGGGTTCGGAGGTTGCGCTCGATGTGTGTGAACAGTGCGAGCAACCGTTGACCGGCGACAACGTCGTCTACTTCCCCGTGCTGCTGGAGATGCCCACCATGAGTACGGTCCGGCGCGAGCGGATCACCTGCGACGAGGAAGAGCGGTTGCGCCGGGGTTACCTGTGCACCACCCACGTTCCCGGCGGTGCTGTTGGCGGTGCGCCGGATCAGTCGGTTGCAGACGTCTCAGTGGGTGAGGCCAGTGGCCCAATCATGGAACTGCGCTACCTTCCCGCGACGAAGCTGACGAGGATCAACCACGGCTGGCGGGGCGGTAGGAACTCCGGATTCACGCTGGATTTGGACAGAGGAAGGTGGGACGAACAAAGCCCCGAGGAGGTGGAGACGAGAGCGGAGGGGCGCCTTGTCCACGGCGTGCGCTTGCTGGTGCAGGAGACACGCAATGCCCTGCTCCTCATACCCCGCGACCCAGATCTATCGGGGGCGGCCGCTTTGACCTCAGTCCAACACGCTCTTGAGCGCGGCATCGAGGCGGTGTACCAGATCGAGCACCAGGAGCTCCAAGGTGAACGCCTGGGTCAGGGCGAGAACCGGCGCATTCTTCTCTGGGAGGCGGCGGAAGGCGGTGTGGGGGTTCTCAAGTCGCTTGTTGAGGAGCCTGGCGCGTTGGCCCGGGTGGCACGTGAAGCACTGGCGATTTGCCACTTCGAGCCGGCCACTGGGGAAGACCGCGCTTCAGAGGAGGTGTGCGCTCGGGCGTGCTATGAGTGTCTCCTTTCCTACACGAACCAGCCGGACCACCTGACGCTCGATCGACATCGCGCCCTGCCTTGGCTGCAGCGTCTTGCCGACTGCACGGTGTACCAACGCACCGAAGGCAGAGGCTACGAGGAACACTACCGGTGGTTGTCCGGGCGCACCGATGCACGGTCGGCGTTGGAACGCGACTTCCTCCAGCACCTCCACCGAACTGGGCGCAACCTTCCCGACTACGCCCAGCGCGCGCTTGTTGACTACAACGCACGCCCCGACTTCTACTACGAAAAGGCCAGAGCCTGCGTGTTCTGCGACGGTCCGGTGCACGACGAGCCTCGCCAGAGGGCTGAGGATGCGCGTGTTCGGGCCGATCTATCTGCCCGTGGTTACCGCGTGATCACGATTCGCTATCATCAAGACATGGAGTCACAGATCGCGCTGGCCACCGACGTGTTCGGCCCTGCCGCCAGGGAGGAACAGCCATGATCTCGTTGATCCAAGCCGCACACTACAAGTGCTTGCGAGCCGTCTACTGTCCGCTAGACCCCTTCCAAGTCCTGGTGGGGCCAAACGCGAGCGGCAAGAGCACCTTTCTTGACGTTTTGGCTTTCGTCAGCGACTTTCTGCGACAGGGACTCGAAGGGGCTGTGAAGAAGCGCGGCAAGGCGTTTGACGATCTTGTGTGGAGGGGGGAGGGTTCGTCGTTCGCCCTTGCCGTGGAGATGTGTGTTCCCGAACGGTTGCTCTCGAACAGGAACGGCTCTCATCCATTCTGTCGCTATGAACTCCTGGTGGGCAACGACGGGGGCGACGGAGGCGCGAAGATTCTGACAGAGAATTTCTTCCTCCTTCAGAAACCGAGCCCGCGGCCGGATGAGCGACAACCTGAACTTTTTGGACAGGACACCGCCCCCTCCGATGAGCTTGTGGTTGGGCGGAGCCAGCGTACTCCTACCGGTTGGCGTCGGGTGGTGCAGGCAACAGAGGAAGGCCGTGTCTATGTGAATGCTGAGACCACGGGCTGGCGGTTCGACGGGAAGCCTGCTGCGGGTAAGTCCGGGCTCAAGATCGTCCCCCAGGAGTTGGAGCGCTTTCCGGTGTCCACATGGGCCTATGAGTTCCTGATGCACGGTGTTCAGCCCATGGCGCTTCAGGGGGTCGCCATGCGCGAGCCATGTCACCCGGAAGCACCTCGCTCGTTCCGCCCGGATGGGTCGAACCTACCGTTGGTGGTGGGAGATCTCAAGAACGCCGATCCCGAGAGGTTCGCTCGCTGGATCAAGCACCTGCAGACGTCGCTGCCGCTTGCCGACATCGAAGTCAAGGAGCGTGAGGCCGACCGCCATCTCTACTTGTTGACACGCTGGAGACCAGACCTTGAGATCCCATCCTGGCTCCTTTCCGACGGGACGCTTCGGATGCTCGCTCTTACTGTGCTTGCCTACGTTCCTACCACGGAGGCTGTGTACCTGGTCGAGGAACCCGAGAACGGGATCCATCCCCTTGCACTGGAGACCGTCTTCCAGTCGCTCTCCTCGGTGTACGAGGGACAGGTCTGTGTGGCGACCCACTCCCCGCTCCTCCTGCATCTGGCTGATCCCAAACAGATCTTGTGTTTCACCCTGACGCCCAGCGGTGCCACGAGCGTTGTACGGGGGCATGAGCATCCGCGGCTCAAGGAATGGCGGGGGAGGGTGGATCTTGCGGAACTCTTCGCTTCGGGGGTCTTGGGGTGAGCAAGGACCTGATTGTGGTGGCAGCCGACAAGGATGCCAAAGTCGGTCTGGAGGCGCTGCTCACGCGACATCAGGATCTTGGAACGCGGGACTTTGCGTTTGACGTCTTCCGCTATCACCAGCACGATCCGGGGGTCTTCCTTCGTGCGCAGGAGTTCCTTCGCGGCTTCCAGTCGACCCACAGTCATGCGCTCGTCATCTTTGATCGAGAGGGATGCGGTCAGGAAGGCGCCTCTCCCGCTGAGCTTCGCGATTTGGTGCAGGAGAGGCTGGATCGCAGTGGATGGCATGATCGGTCTGGCGTCGTGGTGTTGGATCCCGAGCTTGAGGTGTGGGTATGGGCAGCGAGGCCGCGGGTAGCCAGGATTCTGGGGACAACGGGCCCGGAGCTTCGCCGTTGGCTCACCGATGTGCCCACGAATCCGCTGGGCAAGCCCGAGCGCCCGAAGGAGGCGCTGCGCGAACTCCTGCGCGTCAACCGCGTGCAAGTGTCCAGCGCTCTCTTCGGCGAGCTGGCAGCTGTCATCGATTTCGATCGTTGTCAGGACCCTGGGTTTCTGGATTTGGTGACGATGTTGCGCCGCTGGTTTCCTCCGGACGGTGGAGAAGGAGGTGAGGGGGCGTGACTAAAGTGACCCCAGGTTCCATCGTCCGTTTCCGCGGCCGGGAGTGGGTAGTGCTTCCGGCTGAGGAGCCCGAGGTCGTGTGCCTCAGGCCCATCGGGGGCAGCGAGCGCGAGGTGTGCGGTGTCCACCGGCCGCTGGCGAGCTTGGTAGCAGGGTCACTTCCCTTCGAGCGGCTCGAGCCCGCCGTGTTCCCCGCACCCGATCCAGCCACAGCCCAGGACCACGACGCGGTGAAGCTCCTCCTCCAGTCGGCTCGCCTTCTCCTGCGGGAAGGTGCCGCCCCATTCCGCGCGCTGGGGCGGGTCTCGTTCCAGCCGCGGTCCTACCA
>PUMK01000228.1 GCA_003551325.1 Candidatus Acetothermia bacterium
GGGATTCGCTGATCGCCCGTCGTTCAGGGTGTTGATCCACCGGGGCAAGCCCCGCTGCTATTCGTGCCGTACACGGGCCACAAACCTTCGGCAGGACTGGACTCCGCGGCAGGAGATCCCCACGGCCAGTGCGGCGAGAATCCAGTTGAAGAGGCAGCCTGTGGCCCCTAGCGCAATCGACGTGAGCCCCACGAGCAGCGCAGCGGTCAGAACGAGCCCCACTGCGGCCACACCGAGACCGACGGCCGGGAGCAGGAGTAGCAGTGCCACAAACGCGAGCAGGGCAGGCATGTCAGATGGTGCGCACGAGTCCGTCGAGCGGTTTGCGGTCCCCGTCGGATGGCTCCTCGGCAGGGTAGCCCACAGGAAGGAGGAGCATTAGTTCCTCATCCTCGTTTGCACCCAGGAGCTTCTCCAGTTCCGGATCGCGTGTCCTGCCGATCCAGCAACCTCCCAGCCCCAACGCGTGGGCGGCAAGCAGGAGATTCTGCGCGCAGGCACCGATTCCTTGGGCGTCTTTCAGTTCGTCGTAACCTGAGGGTGTGTGTTTCAGAACGGCGATTGTAACGGGCGCTGTGGCGATCATGTTCCGCTGAGGCACGAGCTTGCCGAGCTCCTGCCGCTTGTCCGGTGCCTTCACCACCACGAACCGCCAGGGTTGTGTGTTCTTCCCCGAGGGAGCCCAGCGTCCCGCTTCGAGGATGCGTTCGATCTTCTCGGGCTCCACCGGATCCGTTCGGAAGGCGCGCACAGTACGTCGTTCGCGAATGCCTTGCAACAGAGCGTTGTCCATTGCTCACCTCCAGAGAGCCATTATAGCGTGCTGGGCTATTCCTCCTGCCAGCGCTGGGCCAGTGCGTCCAGGTGTCCCTGGGTGACCGTGAGGCCTGTATACGGCATCTCTTGGCCACGGAGGGACACGGCCCAACGCAGCCGATCGTAGGTGATCTCCCCGGGTGTGGTGAAGTCGACCTTGTTCTCCCAGATGTCCCAGTGGGCGGTCACGACGTCGATGGGCAGACGGTCCTCCACGAGGATCGTGGTGTAGGCTTCCAGTTCCAGGCCAGGTACCCGTAGGGAGAGCGTGGCTTCACCGAGGAAGTCCTCGGGGGGCAGTACCTTCCACCTCCCTTCCGGTTCGAGGAACTCAAGGTCGCGCTCCGCGGTCCAACCCTCAGGTACCTTGAGCTCAAGGTTCGGGATCCGCACACCCTCAGGCGCCTCCACCCGTGCATCGATGGTCAGCGGGTAACCTGGAAGCACGCTGTTCGTGCTTGCGGTGAGCTCTGCGGCGCCCAAACGAAGCAGACGATACGCTCCTGCCTCCAGCTGCACAGGCTGCTGAGCAGGCGCAGGAACGCCCGGGAGCTTGACGTTCACCGTATGGTCTCCGGGAGGGAGGACGAAGAAGGTTTCTCCCCGTTCACCGAGGACTGCGTCTTCCACACCCGCGCCGATCTCCGTCCCCGGAGGACCCTGCACGAGGAGCACCGCGCGTTCGTCGTCCACCCTGAGGACGGTCCGACAAGGGCCATCGTTGAGGCACACGGTCCACGGTCCCAAAGGAGCGCCATCTTCCAGGGCTCCCTCCCACCGTGTACGTCCATCGGATTCCGTTGCCCGCCACACGGCCTGGTAGCTTTCCCCAGCCCACATAAGCGTGGGGGCCGGTGCGTCGATCGGAGTGAACGCCACGATAGGCTGGGAGGCGAAGAACACGGGGTGGGCAACCTCCAAGCCCACCCCGATTGTGCACCATGCGCAGACCGCTGCGATCGCAAGCGTCCGCATTGGCCTCACTTGAGCCTCAACGTGGCGTACGTGTGCGCAGCGGAGCAACCGTCTTTATCCTTGTACTCTACCCACAACACGTCTCCAGCATACCACCCTCGATCGACCGGACGGAAGGCGGCACTCACCCACGTGGCTTCGTTCACTTGGGTCTCCAAGGTCATGTGTTGGCGGTCTCCGCCGAGCACACCGATGTCCACCACTGGAGCTTCTCCGGTGTACACATCCTCGAGCATGATCTGAACTGCACCAGTGGACGGCCATGGCTGTCGGGCGACTTGTCCTGTGGCCGGGTCTCGGAAACTCACCGTCGGAGGAGGCGTCACACGGTACGTGAACTCCGCAACACCCCACTGCACACCACTGCGCGCAAACGCTGTTACGGTCTTCCAATCATGGGACACGAACCCGCCCACGGTCACTCTGTCGTCTGTGCTGAGCAGCTTTCCGTCCTCGTACCATCGGTACTCATCGGCGTCGTCGGGCTCGATCACATACACGTGATGCGAACACCCAACAGGGAGGGAAAGCTGCGTTTCTGATAGGGAAACAGCGAGCGGGACCACCTCAGCGGCCACCACGCGGTGTCCGTAGTCGGCCCCGAACCAGAGATCCTTCTCCCATGGAAGGTCCATCACAATCTCGCCGTCAGCATTGCTCAGGACCACCCGCAGTTCTTGGTCCACGGGGTAGATGTCGAGCTGGAACATCACCATGAAACGACCCGAGGCCACTTCGATCTCCTCGAGGTCGATCAGCAGTTCCTCCCTACCAAAGGCGCCGGGGACGTCCTCGATCGTGTCGAGGTCACAGGAGACGTCCTTCCGGGCGTCGTGGATCTCGATCGCGTAGAGACCAGATGGTATCTCCACGCCGGCGTAGACGAAGTCCATCTCCTCCGTGTCGAATCTGCGGAGGAACAGATGCGGCTCGCCCGGGATACGCTCTCTGTAGCTTACGCGTGTGGTTGTGGAGCGTCCTTCGCCCGCTTCCGTGGCGGCCACCAGGGTGTCCCCAAGCTGCACGTCCAGTCGGGCGGCGGCCTCTGCGGATTCGCACACACATGTGCGAACTGCCTGAACAGCTTCCGTCACCCAGCGGTCCCCAGCGCACGTGAGATCCAAGGTGACATGTTCCATCGTGCGCAGGTTCAGCACGGTGACCGAATCACCGAGCCCTATATCGCCTCTGACCACCACATGGAACAAGCCGTCCAGCGGAACTGGGCTGGGGACGATCTCGACCTGTGCTGCCAGTGTGGGCACAGCCATACACAACACTGCGATCGCAAGCATCTTCATCATACCGGCCTCCTAGAGATGATTATACGTCCGGGGACAGCTGAACTTCTGTAACCTCGGTCACCTCCCGCGGTGAACCGGAGAGGGCTCGGTCACCAGCGAGAGGACCAGAAGTAGCCGTTCATGGCGCCGATTCGGTTCAGCGGCCAGACGCGGAAGAATGGTGCGCCGATGAGATCCTCCACAGGCACAAATCCCCAATAGCGGGAGTCGTAGGAATCCATCGTGTTGTCGCCGAGCACATAGTAGTGCCCCTCGGGGACATTCGTGTTGTCGACGCCGTAGCGCATACGCGGATCCCCGGCCCAATACGTGTGGTCGGCGACATCCTCCAGGATCTCGTCGTCGACGTAGACGCGACCGTTGTCAATCCGCACCGTCTCGCCCCCCACGGCGATCAGCCGCTTGACGTACCTCACCTGGCGGATCGAGGCGTTGATCCCAAGTGCCGAGAGATCACGCGCGTCCTCGGGCACGCTGAGCGTTGTGCGAAGCATCCCCACACCCTCGCGCAACACCGTAGCCTCAAGTTCTGTGCCCTGAGCGTCTTCGATTCGTTGATGCAGCGTACGCCGGGAGGGCACCGGCTCGCCGCCGAGCCCCGTATCGGGGTACTGTGGCGCGACCAGCCAGTCCCCCGCGCGCAGACCTGCCTGGTGGGCAGAGCTTCCTTCCTGCACGGAAGTGAGGCGCACTTCCTCCAACTGCCAGAACACGATCACGTCACCTACATCGGGCTCCGTGAAGTAGTAGGAGATACGATCGACGAAAAAGGAATCGCCCGGCACGATCGTCGGGTTCATCGACCCGGTGGGCACGGTCATCCGCACTGTGACGAACGTGATGATCAGGGCAGCGGCCGCGCCGGCGAAGACCAGCGTCTCCAGCCACCCGAGTGCCCATTCCCCACGGGGCGAAAGGCGCACCCCCCGCCGCCGCAGCAGGCGGACTATCCATGGGGGTTTGCGTTCCTTGGGCTTCTTCCGCCGCCTCCAGCGGCGCTGTTTCACCCGATCTTGTGGAGCCGTGTTATCCTCCTCAGCCAGTAGGGACGTGCCTGGCGGATCTTGTTGCTCCTCACCACCTCAATGCGCTCAAGCTTGTGGTGGATAGGGAACGTGCGTTCCACGCCCACGCCGGCCGCGATCTTGCGGATTGTGAGTGTGGCCCCCGTTCCGGATCCTGCACGCTTGAGCACAACACCCTCAAACGGTTGAAGGCGATCGCGCGCCCCCTCGGAAACCCGTTCGAACACGCGGACGATGTCCCCGGTTTCGAACTCGGGCACCTCGCGTAGCGCGTCCTGTTCCAACGCGCGGATTAGATCATCCATGCCTGCCATGATTGACTCCTTTTAGACGGTCCAACACGATGGCCACCGCGGCCCGTACAGACAGATGATTGTACTCGGTTCCGCCCTTCACCGGGGGCAGAACCCCTTCACAAGCCTGCAGCAACTCATCGGCCATGCCATATCCCGTGCCGAAGCACACAAGCACCGGGCGCTCGGCGATGAGCCGGCGCGCCTCCGGCCAGTCGACCAACGGGTAGGGTAAGCCATCCCGGGCACTGGTTCCAAGCACGAGAGGGGGTTTCCCCTCTAGTCGCTCGATCTCCTCGTAACAATCTCCAAGATTTGCGCATATGTGCACCAGCTCCATCGCCTGTCTCCGTGTGGAACTCGGGTCCTCGCTGAACCAGAAGTCCCTCAGCACCGTTGCGATGTGCTGTTGGGAGGGAAGCGGGGTGGCGATGAAGTAACGCTTGGCACCGTAGGTACGCGCAGTACGCGCAATGTCCGGGACGTCCATGCTCGTGAGCGCGGTGGACACGATCTCTCCCCGCCGGTTGCGCATGGGGAAGTGCAGCAAGGCAATGTAGAAGGCCGACTTCCCCCTAGCCATTGAGCCCTACCAGATCCGGTCGATGGCGCAGAGTCTTGCGCCAGGCTTCTACGGCTCTCCAGCGGCGTATCTTCTCGTGGTCTCCGGACATGAGGACCTTGGGCACCGTCATCCCGTGGAACGTTCGGGGCCGGGTGTACTGTGGATGCCCGAGGAGAGGGCCGCTGTAGAAGGAGTCCGTGGACGCCGATGCGTGCCGACCCACAACGCCAGGTACCATGCGCGCCACCACTTCCAACACGACAGCCGCAGCCACCTCGCCTCCGGCCAGTACGTAGTCACCGATGGAGAGCTCCAGGTCACATTGGGCAGCCACCCGCTCGTCCACCCCCTCGTAACGTCCCGAGAGGAGTGTCAACGCGCGTTGGTGGGCCAGGTCCTTAGCCAGTGTTTGATCGAGCCGTACCCCCTGTGGGGAGAGGAGTACGGTGAACGGACGCCTGCCGATCTGCGATCGGATGGCTTCCACCGCACGGGTGAACGGCTCGGGGCGCATCACCATGCCTGCTCCTCCACCGAACGGGCGGTCGTCCACCATGGGTCTTCCCTGCAGCGAGAAGTCCTCCAGCCGGTGAAGGTGAACCTCGATCAGATCACGCTGCTGGGCAGCCCACAGCGTTCCCTCGGCCACGAAAGGCCGCAGCATATCTGGCCACATCGATACGACATCGAACCTCATGGGTGATCGACCGTGACCTCACGGTTGAGTTGTTTGCCCACCGCCTGGACCACTTGCCCAACAGCCTCCACATCGCGCGGATGCAGACGCCCCTTACCCTTGGCGCGTAGAACAATGAGGTCCATGGTCGGTGTCCAGACATGGTCCACCGCCGCCCCGTCGGGATCCCGCACAATGGACTTCAGAAGGAAACGCGCGAGTTCAACCAGCGTCTTGCTGAGGTTGGCGTCCGTACCGCTGTTCATGCCATGCCTGCATCACACCGAGTTTCGACAGTAGCCGGCGGGCTGCTGGTGTGGGTTGGGCGCCTTTGCTTAGCCAGCCCAGTGCGCTGTCGCGGTCCACGTTGATCTCGGCAGGCTCAGCATGGGGGAAGTAGTGCCCGATCTCCTCGAGCGAACGCCCATCACGCTTTGCATCGCCGTCCA
>PUMK01000296.1 GCA_003551325.1 Candidatus Acetothermia bacterium
GAGATCGAGGAGGGGAACCCCCCGGTGCGTGTACCGCTTGGCAATGGAGACAACGAGCCGCAGGTTGGCCAGGGTCAGCCGCTCCCGCGCCTTGTCCCCCTCGCGAACCAGTCGCTCCAGGTGTTGCGCTTCCTCCGAGGCCTGCCCGCCCCGGTTGAGCAGCGTGCGAGCCTGCTCCCCCGCCTCAAAGGCTTGAGCCAGTTCCACTTCCCGCTCCGGAGAAAGAAGCGGAACGTGCCCGATGTCGCGGAGATAAGCCTGCACCGGGTCCCGCCCGTTGTCGGCAAGCGCCTCGTCTTCCTCCCAGGCGGTTGCTCCAGGATCGGCGAACTCGTCGTGCTCTTCCTCCGACGATAGGTCCTCGGAGTTGCCCTCTCCGACACCCTGCTCGTTGTGCAGGTAGTGTTCGATTTCTTCCGGAACACGCGTCTTGTCCGCTTGCTTTCCCACAACGCCCCCCCATCTGTACACAGACTTTCCATCCACTGTCACGGGTAGCGGCACGCCGAGCAATGGACCACGACCGCCCTCGAGGGGACATGTGACCGAAACCAAGCGCCACGGGGTTAGTAAGTTGAGCATCGTCGCCGCATGCCCATGTGGACGGGCAAAGAATGGTTGCGCTTTGAGTTCTGCCTCCATCGGTTTAAGATGAGCTTGCAATGACATCTCCGATGCTCGCGCCAATCGACGAGGCGCTGATCAAGAGAGTGCTCGATCGCCTGCTCGCTGCCTGCTCGCCGAAGGCGGTCATCCTGTTCGGCTCAGCTGCCGACGGAGCGGCCCGACCGGGCAGCGACCTCGATCTACTCGTCGTGACTGATCTCCCGGAGGGGACCTCGTCGCGGGAGATGAGCCGCCGGCTACACGCGCTGTTCGAGGGCTGGCGCCTGCCGCTAGACCTGATCGTGCTCACCCCAGAGGCTTTTGAGCAGGGCCGACGGATGCCGAGCCACATCGCCGCCATCGCGGAGCGCGAAGGAAAACGGATCCATGGCTGAGAACCCACAGCGAGAAGCCGCACGGGCTTGGTTTGCCAAGGGTACGGGCGATCTAAGGAGCGCTCATGCACTGATTGCGCTCGATCCACCCGAAACAGAAGCCGCGGCCTTCCACAGCCAGCAGGCCGCGGAAAAGTATCTTAAAGGATTCCTTGCCTACCACAGCACGGAACCGCCGCGCACGCATGACCTGAGCGCCCTGCTCGACCTGGCCATCGACCACCAGGCTGAACTGGAGTCGCTCCGCGCATCCGCCCGGTTTCTCGTGCCCTACGCCGTCGAGGTGCGCTATCCCTTTGCCGGCGACCCAACCACGGCTGAGGAAGCCCAGGAAGCACTTACGCACGCCCGAACCCTCTGCAATTACATACGACGGTCCACGTTTCCCGAGGATGACACGGCATTGTCCGCTGAGCTGTGAACAACAACGCAATTGACGGCCGACATTGCGGCATACCCTGCATGTCAGCCTCATAAGATCTGCGTTGCGCCTACCCTTACCCTGCGACTACGGCCGGATGCCAAACGTTGAGAGACGAACACCCCTCTGGACCGAAACCAAGGGGTCAGAACTCGAATGTGGGTGTCAGTCACCGGGGTTTTGTCTCATGTAACGACAGTTGGGGCATTGATGACACCCACATTCAGAATCTGACCCCGGACAGTTGTCCGGGGGGCTGCCGACAAATAACTGTTGTGTGGGTGACCGACACCTTACGGCACATCCATACCCTTGACTACACTCGTACCGTGTTCACAAGAAACTTAAGCGACCCGGGGAAGCACGATGTACGGACGGCGACGCGCACCGCGCGTGCGCCGTGGGCCGCCGCTGTGAGCGGCGCACCGCCCGGACGCGTGGAGGAGGTCAAGCGATGAAACGCAAGGTAATGCTGATCGCGCTCGCGGTGGGCCTGGCAGCCCCGCTCGCAATGGCAGATGTGGAATTCCTTAACGTCGAACTCGAGCACGACTACGCCGCTCCGGGCGCGTGGGTGCTGGCCCAGGTGATCGAATTCGAGACAGGCGACGACCCGCTCACGATCGACAAGATCACGATCAAGAACACCGCCGATGCCCCACAACTAGACGGCGACCACGTGCAACGAGTCGGCGTCCTTCGGGATGACAAGTTCGGCCCGCCCATCGGTGCCCAGGATGAGACCGCCGAACTCGAGAAGCTCACCACTGACGGCGTGGACATCGAGATCAACGAAGAATTTGGGGAGGACGAGGACCATGTTCTCTATATCTACCTGTTGCTGGCCGACGAGGCGCCGTTGGGCCGCAAGTTCGCGCTCGGGGATGAGGGCGACCCTACCGAGATACACGAAAATCCAGATTACACGGTAGATTACGACAACGGCAATGAGGCCACGGTGCTGACCGTCCAAGAGGGGCCTACGGTGGTAAGCGGGAAGCCCAAAGTGGACGACATGACCGTCTACCGGGGGCAGACGTTCATCTCCCAACGGATCACCGTGGACGGAAGCGGAGTGCCGTTTGACTTCACGCTTGACGAACTGCTCATCCATAACATAGCTCCCGACACCAAGCTTGCCGGCGCGTACATCGACGAGATCGAAATCCGCCGGGCCAAAGACGGCGCCGTTATGGGAAGGCAGACGAGCAGCGCTGAACTCGACAAGCTGACCAATGCGGGCACCCCGGTCAACCTGACGTCGCACAACGATATCGATGCCTATGACGAACTTGTGTTCGAGGTGTGGGTCACGTTGGCCGACAACGCGCCCAAGGGCCACAAGCTGGCACCAGAGGTCACCGTGTGGATAGAGAGCGCCGGGGTCACGGTCCACGAAGACATTCCCGAGTTCGACGTGGGGGACCCGGCCGGCCTGGAGGTGGAGAACGACGACCTCGATTTCGAAGAGCTTAAGGTGTTTTCCACCGAGCGGTTCCTCGCCCAGCGAATCCAGGTGACGGACAAGACGGTAGGGCCGTACGATGTCGCCATCAACTCGGTGTACGTGAAGAACGACGCCGACATTGACGAGCGCCTGGCCGAACACAAGATCGACAGGATCGAGGTCCGCAGGGCCCGCGACAACGCGCTGATGGGGGAGATCATCGAGGACGACATCTCCGGGTTCAACGTCGGCGGCGTCCGCATCACCACGGACCAGAACAACGAAGTGGCCGACGCCACCACCGAATACCTCGAAATCTGGGTCACGCTCACGGGGAACGTTCCGCACAACCGCAAAATCAAGCTGGAAAGCACCGTGTGGCACACGGAGGGAGGCAACACGTTCGCCTCCGATGCCGTTCCCGGCAACGCCACGTTCACCACGGGGCCCGAGGAAGACGAGGGTGGCTTCGAAGAGGCCGAGACGGTAGAGCTCGACGACCGCACCGTGTACCAAGGGCAGGAGTTTCTCGCCCAGCGGATCAAGCTCACAGACGACGATGCCAATCCCTACGACGTTTACATCACGTCGTTGATGCTCCGGAACGTCGCGGATGCCAGTCCGCTTTCGGATCACAATGTGACCTCCATCGAAATCCGCCGCCGGGCGGACGGGGCGGTACTCGGTGGGACGACCGATACGAGCGGCCTGCGTACCGAAGGCGTCCGGATCGGCACCGCGCAGAACAACGCCAATCTGGTTCCGGACGACACGAGCGTGGAGCTGGAGATCTGGGGGACCCTGCGCCAGGCCATCCCCACAGGGCGAAAACTCAAGCTGGAAACGGTCGTATGGCACAGGGAAGGCCAGCAGAGCTTCCGCACCGACCCCCTGGAGGGCCCGGCCACGTTCACCACAGACCTTGGTGATCCGCCGGAGAACGTGGACTTCACCTGGTCGCCGGAGGAGCCCGAGGTCGGAGACACGGTCACCTTCACTCCGGCCGAGAATATCACCGATCCCGAGGGGGACATCGACGAAGCGCAGTTCCACTGGGACTTCGGCGACGGGGAGGAGACAACGACCACCGGCCCGCAGGATGTGGAACACGCGTACGATGCGGCAGGCACCTACGAGGTCACGCTCACCGTAACCGGGGAACTGGGGATCTCCACGCAGCGCAGCCGCGACGTCACGGTAATCACCTTGGAACTGGCCGTGGACTTTTCCTGGACGCCGGCGCAACCGGTCGCGGGGCAGGAGATCACGTTCACCGCCGAGGTGAACAACGACCCGACCGAGCCCATCACCTACCTGTGGAACTTCGGCGACGACACCGACGAGCAGGATACCGAGGACGAAACGATCACCCACACCTACGACCAAGCCGGAGTGTACGAAGTTACGCTCGAGGTAACCGACGACGAGGGCCTTACAGGAACTGTAACTCAGACCGTCACCGTCGGCGAGCCACAGGTTCCGGAGCTGGGGACGATCTCAGCGGACCCGGCGGTCCCCGAGGTCACGCAGGAAGTGACGTTCAGCGTACCTACAGAAGTACCCGAAGGGGCCCAGCCGGCAACCGAGTGGGAGTGGGACTTCGGCGACGGAAACGACGCTGAAACCGACACGGACACCGCAACCCACACGTATCAGCAATCAGGCCAGTACACCGTGGAAGTGAGGGCCCGGAACGCAGCCGGCTGGAGCGACACGCAGACAAAGGACATCTACGTTCGAGAGCCGGGAACCGGCCTCATAGGTACACACCTTACCGAGAACCCTGTGGACACTCAGGCTGTGATCCAGGTGTTCGCCCCTCAAGGGGCCACCGAGCTGCGCGTGTACATCTTTGACCTCATGGGAAGGCAGGTCCACGAAGCAGCCGTAGACGGCGACGAAGCCGCGTGGGATCTCACCGACACCAGGGACAGGCTGGTGTCCAGCGGAGTCTATTTGTACGTGATCACCGGCGTGTTCGAAGAAACTGGGATCCGCTCGGAGACGGGCCGGATCATGGTAGTCCGGTGAGGGGGTAGACATGCGAAAGCTTCTGACAGTGCTAGCAGTCATCGTGATCGGGGCGGGGGCCTCGGCACAGGCGGGGATGCTCAACCCCTTGGACATGGGACTGGGCGTGCGAGCCATGGGCCTGGGCGGTGCCTACACGGCGCTGGCCCGAGGTACGGAGTCGCTCCTTTATAACCCGGCCGGCCTCGCCCACCAGAACGGAATCCGGGCCGACACCAGCTACACCGCCTCGATGGGCGAGTTCGGCGTAGGCTGGCTGGCGGGGGCGATGCCCTCGCTGGGGGCCGGGATGGCGTATCTGTCGGTCGGCGATATCGTCGACCCGCAAGGAAACCCGCTTGCCTTCCGGCAATTTTCCCTGGTTGCAGGCGGCGGCTTCAACCTGGCCCGGTTGCCCATCCCCGCACCGTTCCCCGGGGCCGTGGGCGGAGGCTTCAAGCTCTGTTCCACACGGGCCGCCGATCACTCGGCGGTCGGGATCGCCCTGGACATCTCCGCGCAGGCCCGGCTCCCGCTGCCGTTTGGCGATCTGGACGTCGGCTTTGCAGTTCGTGATCTAGGCCTCGGCCTGGGGATCGGCGAGGAAGGCGGCGGCTGGAGCACGGAGATCGCTGCCGGGGCAGCGGTGTCCCTGCCCATGGACGTATTCGCCGCGGTGGAGCTGAGCACGCACTACACGGCCCTGGGCGTGGGATGGCAGCCGGTGGACGTGCTGGAAGTCCGCGGAGGGCTGCAGCTTGCCACCGGTATTGTCCGCTGGACATTGGGATTGGGCGTGGGCTGGGAGGAGTTCACCCTCGACTACGCGCTCATGACCCATCCGCAGCTCGGGGTCACGCATCGCCTGGGCTTCGGCGCCGACCTCGGCGCCCTTCTCGGCCTGTAAGCGCCGCATGCTGCCCCGGCGGTTGGCCCGAGCCAACCCCGGGGCGCACCTTGGACAACGTTCCCTGACAACAACCCCTATAGCGCAACGGCGTGGCTTGCCCTACGACGCGCCGAAAAGCTCGCTCGCAAGATGCGACGCTGCAAGGCGTGTGGGCGACGGTGCCGTCCGGAGATCGGAGGGTTAGAACGTGGCGGTGATGAACAGGCCGCCGTAGAACCCGTGGTGGACGGTGTCCTCCACCTGGGGGCGGGCGCTCATCGTGTAGCCGAGTTCGGCGTTGAGCCGCCACATGTCGCCGAC
>PUMK01000112.1 GCA_003551325.1 Candidatus Acetothermia bacterium
CCTTGACTCTTTTTTAAAAAAGTGTTTAAATCTAATGATATTACCCGGGGCGTAGCGCAGCCTGGTAGCGCACTTGAATGGGGTTCAAGTGGTCGCTGGTTCAAATCCAGTCGCCCCGACCAACACCGAGATGGAACCAGAAAAGATCATCGCCGAGTTGGAGCGTAGCCCGGGGGAGAAGGTCATCGTCCGCCACCGAGTGTACAAAGGAAAAGCCTATCTTGACATCCGCCAGTTCTTCGAGGGCGACGAGGGACAGTGGCTGCCCACGAAGAAGGGCGTCTCGCTGCCTTGGGAACAGAAGGATGAGCTCCTTCGCGCCTTGGAGTCTGCACAAGACGAAGAGGGCTGAGGACGGGAGAGCATGTGCTGGAGATCAGAGAGGCCACGCAGGCGGACGACTCCGCACTGCTAGCGCTGGAGGCAGCAAGCCCTCAGGGGGACAGCACACGTATCCTGCTGGACCGCACCACGTACTTCTACCGTCCCACATTGTTCGACCGCGGCAAAGTCATGCTCGCCTTGGAGGACGACAAGCTTGTCGGGGTCATGGCCTATGCCATCAAGGATGTGTGGTTATGCGGTGAGGTCGTCCCGGTGGCTTACATGTACGATCTCCGGTCTTACCCCGCCTACAGCAGGAGCATGAAGCGCGGGCTCTTCACTCTGTGGCAAGCGTTGGAGCAGGAGATCCTTGAACACTCAGCACGCATGGTCTACGGTCACGTGAAGGAGGACAACCGCACTGCCATGAACATCATGCTCAAGGGCGGTGCCCAGGAGACAGGCATGTTTTCCGTGTGTTCGCTACCTTCCTTGCCTTCACCAGGCGCTGTACCGGAGCCCGTTCCTGACCCCCTCGATGCGGTTGCACGCTTTGAGGAGCGCGTGGGTCATCGCGACCTGCGCCCACAGAGCATCGTGGAGACATACCGTAGAGGTCTTGAGCTTGGCTACCTCCAAGGCGTGTACCGTATGGTGCGGGGTTCGTCCTCCGCACAGGCGAGCATCTGGAACCTAACGTCGTTGTACCGCGGTCGGGTCCTCCGACTGCCCATCCCGCTGCGCGTGCTCGGTGCAGTGCTCAATCCCCTGGGCGGCGTGTTACCGTTGCCCCGTATCCCTCGGATGGGTCAACCCTTTCAGTACTGGCACTGCTTTGACGTTTACTGCACGGGCCCTTCCGGAAAGCAGCTCATGGGGCAACTCCTGCAGGGGTTGCGCCGCCTGGCGGCCCGCAACGAGACCGACATGCTCACCGTGTTTCACTACGTGGACGACCCTCTTGTGCACCCTCCACGGTTCCTCGTTCAGAAGACCATGCGTTACCACACGGTGGCCCGCCCGAATAACGGCACCCTGCCAACCCCACCGCTGTACCTAGATATCCGCGACCTCTGACACCCGGAGCACATCCTGTGTTGCCGGGGAACGAGTGCCTTACGTTGGGCACAACCATACCTGCGCCGATGCCCGCCCAGCCATGATGAAGGCCGAACGGACACCGGCGCCTTTACTGCGCATCCTTCAGTTTCGAGCCGCTACAGGTTGAGGAGCACGATGCCACCCACAACGGCCACCACACCCACGACCTTGGGCACCGTGACCGGCTCGCCAGCCACGAACACCCCCAGCAGAAAGCCCCACAACGGTACGGTGAAGGCAAGCGGCACCACACGCGACAACGCGCCATGCCGCAACGCAGTGTAGAAGGCGAGCATACCGAGGGAGCCGGCGACCAACCCCTCGAACAGTGCGATCTGGCCTATGCCGCGGCGACCCACGTCCGTACCCAATGTGCGAACGAGTTCCGCCAATCTCGGGCTCGTGATGGCCAACACCACCAGCGCTGAGACCACCAGGCGTATCGTAAGGCCCTGTTGGGGCTCAAGTCCGGCCTGAGCCATCCCACGCTTCCCGAAGAACGCGCCCACAGACCACAGCATAGCGGTGAGGATTGCCCAATACTCTGGCCGCATTCCGCCTCCTAGAAGAGTCCCTGTACTTCTCCCGTGTCGGTATCCACGTCGATCCTTCGGTACGCAGGATCCGAGCTCGTACCTGGCATCAGGCTGATCGCCCCCGCCATCGGACACAGGAACTTCGCCCCTGAGAAGAGCAGGACATCGCGGATCGGCAAGCTCCAACCGGTCGGCACACCCTTGAGCGATGGATCGTGCGACAGGGATAGGTGTGTCTTCACCATCATCGTCTGGAAGTCAAGGTACCGGGAGTCCCCCTCGAAACGTTCGGCCTTGGCTTGAGCCTCGGCTGACCACACGACGTCGTCGGCCCCGTATACCTCGGTGGCAATCCTCTCCACGCGCTGCCGGAGGGGAAGGTCGAGGTAGTAGAGATAGTCGAACTCTGAGGGTTCCTCGCACGCCTCCATGACGGCGTCGGCAAGCTCCAGGGCACCTTCGCCGCCTTGGCCCCAGTGATCGGACACGGCACAACGGGCACCGGCCTGTTCGACATAGCGCCTCACCAGGGCGATCTCATCCGGGGTATCCGTGGGGAAGACGTTGATACAGACCACCGGGTTGATGCCGGATTTGCGGATCGTATGCAGATGGTGGAGCAGGTTCCCCATACCGTTCTCCAGGAGTTCCAGGTTCTCCTCCACGTACTCCTTCGTCAGGGGTCTGCCAGGGACAACCCGCGGCCCGCCACCGTGCATCTTCAGCGCACGGATGGTGGCCACGAGAACGGACACGTGAGGCTTGAGTCCGCTCAACCGAGACTTCACATTCCAGAACTTCTCAAAGCCAATATCGGCACCGAAGCCACTCTCCGTCACGTGGTAATCGAACATCTTGAGACCCAGCCGATCCCCGATAATCGAGGATTGGCCAACGGCGATGTTGGCGAACGGCCCGGCATGGATGAGCACGGGCTGGTACTCTACCGAGCAGCAGAGCGTGGGGTTGATCGTGCTGCGCATCCACGCGGTCATGGCCCCGCCGACTTCGAGGTCGTCGCACGTCACGGGGTTCCCCCGCTTGTCGTACGCGACGGTGATCTCCCCGATCCTCCGGCGAAGATCAGCCAGGTCATACGCGATCGACAGAATCGCCATGAGTTCGGACGACACCGAAATCTGGAAGCCCGATTGCATGAGGAAACCATCACTCTTACCGCCCATCCCAATGATGATGTTCCGCATCGCCTGCGCACAGAAGTCAAGCGCCCACTTCATCTCTACGTTGCACGGGTCCACATCCAACCGCCGGAGGCTGCGCTTCGCCAGCTGTTCGTCGTTGTAGTTGAACTCGTGTTGCATCCGCGATGTCAGCGCCACCATTCCAAGGTTGTGGGCATTGGTGATGTTGTCAATGTCGCCGGTAAGCCCCAGGGAGAACTCGGTCATGGGGATCAGCAGAGCATTCCCCCCTCCCGCAGCTGACCCCTTGATGTTGAAGGTGGGGCCAGCTGATGGTTGTCGCAGGCAACCGCCAACGTTGACACCACGCTTTCCCAACCCCTCAATCAACCCCAGTGCAGTGGTCGTTTTGCCTTCTCCCAGTGGGGTAGGGGTAATCGCCGTGACCTCGATGTACTTCCCGTCTGGCTGATCCTGCAAACGCTCGGCAAGACGAAGGAAGTCGAGCTTGCAGATCCTCCCATGGGGGATCATCTCCTCCCTCATCAACCCAAGCCGTTCCCGCCAACCATCCGGCGTAGGCATTCGTTTCTCTGCCTCGGCCGCGATCTGCCAATCGGCCAGCATCGTGGCGTCATATGGCATCGTTGTCCCTCCTTCGTGCAGTCCCCTCTGCACCAACGCCTATGGGGCAGCGCGTTCCAGGATCGCTGGCACGTGCTGTTCCCGATTCATGGGCATCAAGTGCACGCCCTCACGCGGGAATCGCTCCGCCCGAGTCGTGCGCGCACAGACCGACACTCCGCTCGATGTCGCTTCATTGCCTGTAAGCCCCTCCAGGAAACCGATCACCTCCTCCGGGACACCCCCCGGATCTGAGCCATCACGAGCCTTGCCATCACCGCGGCCTTGAAGAAGACACGCTCGGCCGGCACGCGTCGGGGAGAAACCGCTTGGGTTCCCTCACGTCCGGAATCTCTGGATCTTCTCCAGGAGTTCACGCTCTCCAGCACTGTCTCCGAGGCAGGTAGGGATGATGCCATCGATCACCCCTTCGAGCTGGGCAACGAAGTCTTCAGCACCGTCCAGGGTTGACGTGGAAGGCCAGCCGATTCGCTCGATGGTCTTCTTGTTCTTTGAGGTCTCCACGATGAGATACGCATAGATGGGTTTGCCCAGCCGCTTGGTTTCGCCCGCAACCTGCTTCAAGGTTGGCAGAGACGCTTCCTCGAGTCTCATGAAGAAGCCAAAGTCCCACTCATCCCGCATCCGAGCGATGGCATCCTCGGCCGGTCGGCGTGCCGTCAACAGACATCCCAGCCCCAGCTTCTTGACCTTGATCGTGTCTCGCAGAAACGCCCTGACCTCTTCGGCAGGTCCCGTTGAGCGCCGGAACTCCCCGATCTTGTCGGGGTCGGCGAGAAGCTCGCAGCCGCCATCCTTTCGCGTCCGGATCAAGTGGCCGTACTTGGGCGCATCTCCTGGGTCCGGCACCATACCGTCAACGCCGATCGCTTCGGCCGCGAGCGCCACGGCGCCAACCTCTACAGGCCCCTTGTAGTTGGTGATAAGCATTGGTATGACGATCTTGTCTGGATTTCGCGCCTTCAGCACGCACGCCACAGCAGCGCCGCTGGGCGCAGGTCTGCCTCCTGCACTGTCGGTGATGTTCCACCCGTCAACCAGGTCGTTGACCTCCTCTGCAGCCTCGAGGAAGTCCATCCGCGGTATGAACTCGTAGAGTATCTTCATGACCTCGTCCTCCTTTCTCCTGAGTCGGCAACCCCTTCAACCGGCCGACCCACGCTCCCATGCGTTCATTGATCCGCGCTGGCGCATCCCTCGGTCAAGCTGTCACCGTCCAGCTCGAACCCAGCACGAACCAAGATTGCGCATCCGATGCCAACAGGCGTTTCACCGCTTCTTCGCCTCTGCACGCGGGAAGCGCATCTCCTGCACGTACCGCTGAGCGAACGTACGCTGTGAGGCGAGCTCAACATAGCGCACCTGTTGAGCAACACGCCGTGCCTCCCGGGCAAGCCGTACATCCATCAGCACGGCCTTCGCACCCTGCCCCGCTGCGTTCCCAGCCGCCTCCACCCGACCACCAAACGCTTCCGGGAGAAGACCAACCTGGATGAGACTCTCCGCACGCATCTGGGCGCCGAACGCACCCGACAGGTAGACGCGGCGCACCTCCTCCGGCCGCAGTTCCGCATGGGCGAGCAGGAACTCGACGCCGCTCCGCAACGCCGCCTTCGCAAGCTGCAGCCTCCGCACATCGCCTTGACTGATGAACACCGGTTGCTTCCCGCGCGCAAGCACGAAGCGCCGCTCCCTACCTTCTCCTTCGACACGCTCGGCCAAGGCACCTTTCGGTGCGTGCATCTTGCCCTGCGGATCGACCACGCCAGTCCGGAGCAGCTCTGCCACCGCATCGGTGAGACCCGTCCCGCAGACCCCTCGGGGCTCGCCATCTCCAATCGTCGTGAAGCGAACACCGCCGTCGATCTCCACACGAGCGATCGCCCCCTTGAGGGCCGTCATGCCACACGAGATCCCCACTGCCTCGAACGCCGGTCCGGCGGCTGCCGAGCAGGCCACCATCCCTGCGGGGCTGTTCAGGACGAGCTCCCCGTTGGTCCCCAGGTCCAAGTACAACGTAGGCTCGTCAGCCCTGTGGAGCTTGCAGGCTACAATCCCAGCCACCACGTCCGAGCCCACGTATCCCGAGACCATCGGAAGCAGAACCGTCTCAGCCTCGAGGTTCACCTCAAGACCGAGTTCGGCCGCCCTCAACGAGCGCCAGTCACGCCACAGCGGAGCGAACGGCGCTCGACCGAGGCTCTCTGGACGCACTCCCACGAAGAGGTGAAGCATCGTTGGGTTGCCCACAACAACAAGGTAGGCCACGTGTTCAGGACTCAGATCTCCTTCGGAAAGCAGCGCACCGATGAGTGTGTTGATCGTTCCCCGCACCG
>PUMK01000312.1 GCA_003551325.1 Candidatus Acetothermia bacterium
CATGGACTCCCCGCTGTCGGCATCCCCCAGACCATCGACAACGACATCGCCGGAACCGACTACGCGATCGGGTTTCACACTGCGTTGGTCACCGTGACCGACGCTTTGGACAGGCTGCACACCACAGCCCACGCCCATCACCGCCTTCTCATCCTGGAGGTCATGGGGCGGGACTCGGGCTGGATCGCACTGCTCGGGGGTATGGCCGGAGGCGCCGACGTGATCCTGGTGCCCGAGCACTCGTTCTCCCTGGACTTCGTGGAGCAACGCATCCAGCAACGCCTGGACCAGGGCAAGCGGTTCTCCATCATCGTCATCGCCGAGGGGGCCAAGCCCCAGGAGCTTGGGGGCAAGCAGGTCACCCAAGGTGAGGTTGATGCGTTCGGGCACGTCCAACTCGGTGGCATCGGCTATTGGCTGGCAGGGCAACTCCAAGCACGGGCCAACCTTAGGATGACACCGCGGGTGACCGTGCTTGCCTATCTGCAGCGAGGCGGGGTGGCCGCCCCGTTTGACCGGCTGCTGGCCACAAGGTTCGGCGTGGCAGCAGTGGAGTTCACGATGGCCGGGCAGTTCGACGTCATGACCGCGTTACAAGGGACGAGGATCGTGCCCGTGCCGCTCGGTGAAGCCCTTGCCGGTACACCCAAGGCCCTTGACCCAGAATTGTTGCGCGTAGCACAGGCGATCGGGCTCAGCTGAAGGAGGGATCACACCTATGCTCAAGCGTGTGTTCATCGTGGCGGTGGCGCTCACACTGAGCGCCGTACCGACGTTGTCCGCCGACGACCCCCTCGACATCATCGGCGAGGTGTACCAGCTCATTCGCAGCCACTACTACAAGACCGACGAACTCGAACCCGAGCAGCTCTTACACGGCGCGTTGCGGGGGATGGTCGAAGCATTGGGCGATCCGTACTCGGAGTTCTTCACTCCGGAGGAGCACGAGGCGTGGTCGAAGACCCTGCGTGGGGAGTACAGCGGTGTGGGGATCGAGATTGGAATACGCGACAACGCCGTGACCGTCATCGCGCCCCTGGACGGGACACCCGCCGACCGTGCCGGCGTACGCCCCGGTGACAAGATCCGCAAGGTCGACGGAACGTCCACGGACGGCTGGCGCCTGGATCAAGCCTCGGCAGCCATCCGCGGCGAAGCCGGCACCACGGTCACCCTCACCTTGGAGCGTGCCGATGGGGAACTCGAGGACGTCGTGCTTGAACGCGCAGTGATCCGCCTGGAGTCTGTGAGGTCGCGGGTGCTCGATGAGGCGCCCGTCGGTTACATACGCCTGTTCCGCATGGACCTCGATACCCCGGCTAAGGTCGGGGGAGCCTTGTTCAACCTACCCCTCAACGAACTGGACGGGATCATCGTCGATCTCAGACGCAACCCAGGGGGCTACGTGGGTGCCGCAGTGGAGTCCGCGGGGTTCTTCCTCGAAAGGGGGAAGGTGGTGGTGACAACCGCTGGTCCGTCGTACGGCGAGCGCACCTTCCGTTCGCGCGGGGGAAACATCCCCGACCTTCCCCTCGTGGTGCTCATCGATGAAGGGACCGCCTCGGCGGCAGAGATCCTTGCCGGTGCATTGCAGGACCATGACGTCGCGGTCTTGATCGGACGCCCCACCTTCGGCAAGGGCGTTATCCAACAGGAAGCGCTCACCCTCCCCGACGGTTCGGTCATCAAACTGACGGTTGCCCAATACTTCACACCCGACGGACGACCTGTACACGACACCGGCTTGACGCCGGACATTCACGTCGAGCACGATCCTGACGCCCCAGGGGATCCAGTCCTCGAGGAGGCGCTGGCGTGGATCCGCAGCCAGTTGTCCACACCCGTGCGCACGCCCTGAACGAGGAGACCTTTGCGAACAGCGATTCTGGGCGGTGGCAGTTGGGGGACGGCCTTCGCCATCCACCTCGTTCGATGCGGGCACGCGGCCACGTTGTGGACGCGCAGCCCTGAAGCGGCCCGAACGCTCGCCGACCAACGCATGAACCCGGTCTACCTTCCCGGGATCGAACTTCCGGACGAACTCGCTGTCACGCATCGATGCTCCCACGCCTTGGCCAATGCGGACACGGTGTTCTTCGCCGTGCCAAGCTTCGCCGTACGCGAGACCGCCAGGGCTTGTGCTCCATCCCTTGCCGCCGAGGTCCCGTTGGTCCACCTGGCCAAAGGCCTCGAACCCTGCTCGGGCCTGCGCGTGTCGCAGATCTTGGAGCAGGAGCTTCCCGGCCACCCCCTGTTTGCCCTCTCCGGACCCTCCCACGCTGAGGAGGTGGCCGCCGGTCAACCAACTGCCGTGGTGCTTGCCGGCCGCTCAACCTCATTGGGTAAGGAGCTCCAGGAGCAGCTTATGGCTCCTGTGTTTCGCGTGTACCTCGCACGGGATCTCCTCGGGGTGGAGTATTGCGGGGTGGTGAAGAACGTTCTCGCCGTGGGGGCAGGCATCTCCGACGGCCTTGGCTACGGTGACAACACGCGCGCTGCACTCGTTACCCGAGGGCTGGCGGAGTTGGTCCGCTTCGGAACAGCGCTGGGGGCACAACAGGAGACGTTCTACGGACTGGCCGGCCTAGGTGATCTCGTCGTCACGGCGACCAGCGATCTATCCCGCAACCGACAGGTCGGTATCCGCCTTGGCCGCGGTGAGCGTAGGAGCGCCATCATCGCCGACATGCGCATGGTCGCCGAAGGACTGCACGCAGCGGCAACGCTCTGGGAGCGCGCACAACACCACCACGTTGACATGCCGATCACCGAAGCCGTATACCGCATCGCATACCTGGATGAGTCGCCCCTCCAGCATATGCGCAACCTCATGGAACGGCCTCCGAAGTGGGAACAGCCATGAGGGCAACAGCGGAGCCAGGCCGCATGGTGCCCTCGGCAAGATGTGGGTACCATCCTCGGCGGAGGTGGTACCGTTGAGGCTCAGAAACACGCTGTCCCGGAGGCTTGAGGAACTGCATCCTGAAAACGGGACAGTGCGGATGTACGTCTGTGGCCCCACCGTGTACGACCGCTTCCACATCGGCAACGCTCGACCGTTCTTGGTGTTCGACGCACTACGGCGCTACCTGGAGTCGCGGGGACTCAACGTCATCTACGTGCAGAACATCACCGACATCGAGGACAAGATCATCGCCCGGGCTGCCGAGGAGGGACGCTCCCCCGAGGAGGTAGCGGCCGACTACACGGAGAAGTACGTCGAGGACTGTTCCGCACTCGGTATTCGGCCGGCCACGCACGCCCCTCGAGCTACCGCCTATGTAGCCCAGATGGTGGAGATGATCGAGCAGCTCGTCGACCAAGGCCACGCATATGTAGTGGATGGCGATGTGTACTTCTCCGTGGCCAGCTTTCCCGAGTATGGAAAGCTCTCCGGACGGACGCTTGAAGATCTGGAGGCCGGTGCCCGAATCGCGATCAGCGACCGAAAGCGCGATCCCCTGGACTTCACGCTGTGGAAATCCTCCAAACCCGGAGAACCACACTGGCCCTCTCCATGGGGGGACGGACGTCCCGGCTGGCACACCGAATGTGTGGCCATGGTCCGCGATATCCTGGGGGATACGGCCGACATACACGCCGGCGGCTACGACCTCGTCTTCCCTCACCACGAGAACGAACTCGCCCAGGCGGAGGCCCTCACGGGGAAACCCTTCGCCCGCATCTGGCTCCACAACGGTCTCCTCATCGTCGGAGGACAACGGATGGGGAAGTCCCTGGGGAACTTCGAATACGCGCACAGCGTGGTCGAGCGCCACGGCATGGAACCTGTCCGCTACTTCTACCTATCCCGCGACTGGCGGAAACCCCTCGACTTCTCTCACGCGGCGGTCGAAGAAGCCGGACGCGCCGTCCAACGCGTGTACGGGCTCCTGTGGGAAGCCGACCGTCTCGAGGAGGGAACACCACCCGACGAGGACTTCATCCGTACACTCTCCGCGCTCGAGACGCGCTACCATGCGTCGCTTGAGGAGGACTTCAACACGGCCGGAGCCCTCGGCATCCTGCAGGAGATGGTGGGCGAGACCCACCGACGCAGCACGGGCACCACCCAACCCGGAGACGCGCAGGCGGCAGCGGCCCTCGTGCGGCGCCTCGCCGAACCCCTTGGCCTGTTCCAAGCGTCCCCGCCGGCCACCGAGGGCCTCACCGAGGAGCTTCTCGGGCTCCTCGTCGAACTCCGCGGAGAGCTTCGCAACCAACGGTTGTTCCCGCTAGCCGATCGGATCCGCGACCGCTTGACCGAACTCGGTGTGGAACTCCGTGACGGCGCTCAGGGAACCTCGTGGAGCGTGTCCCGAGAGCGTGACGCTTAGCGAACGCATCAGTCGGGCCCAGCGTGTGGGAGCACCTCCCGATCGGGAAACCGTGGCAAGACCTTGCCCCACTGAACGAGCGGCAGTCGCGTGCCCGGTTCCAGCGCATCGGGGAGCTGATCACCCATCACCACACCAAGTGGGGCTTCGGGAGCCACCCCCCGCTTCTCGAGGAGCGCCATCCCCACCTGTCCATCGGGTACCACCGCGCAGCTCGTGATGCGTCCCACAACCCTCCCCGACGACTCCACAACCGAAGCGCCCGCCCGCACCGGACGACCACCTGCGGGTAGCTGCAACCGAACCACCTCCCGTCCACCGTCGAGCAGCGCTTTGCGGTAGGCCTCACGGCCCACGAAGAACGGCTTATGGAGTTTCACGTACGGAGCGAACCCCGCCTCGTGCGGAAGCACCGCGTGCGCCCCCCCAAGCTCATGACCGTACAACGGGAGACCCGCCTCAGTCCGTAAGGCATCCCGAGCAGCAAGTCCACAAGGAAGCGCACCACTGTCTCTCCCCGCGTCCAGCAACGCCTCCCACACGTCCACGATGTGACGCGGGGGCACGTACAGTTCGTACCCCACTTCCTCTCCCGTGTACCCCGTCCGCGAACAGAGCACATCCGCACCAGCAAGCTCAACCTCCAAGAACTCCGTGCGTCGAAGCGCCCGGAGCCGAGCCCTCTGGCGCACGGGCAGCAATCGTTGCAGGATCTCCCGAGAGGCAGGGCCCTGAAACGCCAGGTTCAACCGGCCATCCTCAGCTCCCTCGGCCTTGAGGTCCAACAGCGTCACCGGACCGTCAGGGGCAATCCACGGGCGATCTGGATCGAGCAGAGGTTCGCCCTGGTTCACGGCCATCAGCCACGCCCAGTCCACGGCCTCGTTGGCGGCGTTCACCACCACGAGAAAGCGCTCTGCACTCCTGCGGTACACCATGACGTCATCGATCACCTGCCCCTGAGGCGTGAGGAGGAATGCGTAGTGTGACTGGCCCGGGTGAAGCCAACCGGCGTAGTTGGTGGTCACCAAGTTGAGGTACGCCTCCGCATAGCGTCCAGAGATCTCCACAACACCCATATGGCTGAGATCGAACAGACCGGCCGCCTTCCGCACTGCTTGGTGTTCCTCACGGGCTGAGCTATACCAAAGCGGCATCTCGTAACCGGCAAAGGGCTGCATCCGGGCACCCATCTTCCGGTGAACATCGGTGAGCGGCGTCGTGCGGACGGGCCGCTCCACCATCGTCGCGCTGTACGGTTCCCGCGTTGCCAGGCCAGAAAGGACGTGCTGCCCTACGAAGTAAGGCTTCGCCACGTCGATGCCTTCGCTGTCCTTTGCCTGAAGCTCGCGGCCGCAACCGGAGAGCCCGCGGAACGGGCCGGCACCGCCTGGGGAAGATGCTGATCCTTCTTCGGTCCAGGAGACGGCACTCCCGTCGGGAAGCTGCACAGTCTCCGGCACCGTACCTTGGGGAAGCAGCGTGACAACAGCCGGGCCCTGAACCTTCCGGTAGACATCCTCCGGATCGAAGAGGACATACCCATCGGCGAGTTCGTCAAGCCACGACAAGAGCCGTGCACCGCTGTCCGGCGGCGCCACAACCAGAAACCGTCCCTCACCCTGTGAGCCGTCCGCCAGGCGCCCGACCACGGCCTCGGACAGGACCTCGCCCCCTCGGTCAAGGAACACCGTGCGCAATCCCTCCCCAGCATCCAGCCGGAGGACG
>PUMK01000159.1 GCA_003551325.1 Candidatus Acetothermia bacterium
ACGCGCCTTCACTGGGGGCTTGTTCTCTGGATCGCACTCCTCTCGGTCCAGCTTGGAACTGAAAGGGTACTCGGCTTCCGGTTGGCGCTCTCCGACCTTGCGCTTGCGGTGACGTTCCCCTTGATGGTGTTTGCCTGGCTGCATGGAAGGCAGCAGGAGCACGATGAACAGCTGCGGGTACGAACGAACCTCGACGGCTACCTCGTAGCGCTCGTTGCCGTGTTGGCCATGGGGATGGGGGTGGCATGGCTCCGTGTGGGGCAGCTCTCCTTGTACGTCACCCTGAACAAGGGCGCGGGGATCCTCGTCATGGTGGTCTCGTTCATCATGGCGGCGACCCTGCTCCGCGGACGGGCCGGGCGGGCGCTGACGGTCCTCCTTGTCACGGGATCCCTCATCAACGTGGTGGGCCTTGGTTTCTACGCATTGTGGGTGTCCATGGGCGTGGGGAGCCCCTTCGTGTTCCCGGGTGGGAGACTGACCGGACTCCTTGTGGACCCCAACGCCTACGGAGGCTTCCTCGCGGTGCTCCTCATGCTGCAGCTCGCACTGCTCGTCTACCGGGCGTTTCGTGGTCGGTGGTTCCTCATCGCCGGAACCGTCAACGCCCTGTGCTTGATGATCGGTCTGGGGCTCTCCCTCTCGCGCGGTGCGTGGCTGGCCGTGGCCGGGGGAGCGCTGGCGTTTCTCCCGCTTGTGCGGCGGGAGCTCACTGTCCGACGACTGCTCGCTGGCCTGGGCATGCTCGCTCTGGCGGGCGCGCTGATCTGGGCGCTTGCCGGCCCCTATCTTTCGTTGCGGATCGAGGGCATCTCCCACGCCACCTCGGTGGTTGCCCGATGGGACATGATCAGGTTCGGCTTCGAATTCTTCCGAAGTTCCCCGGTGTGGGGGATCGGGATCGACGTGTCACGACAGTTGGGCTTGCCGTGGATCATCCACAACACGTTCATCTGGTTCCTGGCGGAGATGGGGTTGATCGGGTTCGGCGTGCTGATGCTCCTCCTCCTGCGCGTCGGGCGGAACTTCCGTGCGGCGTTGTGGTCGGACGGCCGGCTGCGCGCGTGGGCAGTGGGAGCTGCCGCGGCATGGGTGTCGATGCTGTTCCTTGCCTTCGGGATCGAGGCCTTGTACCAGCGGCACCTGTGGCTTCTCTTTGCCCTGTCGCTGGTCCTCCGTGAGGACGCGCGGGCAGCCGCGCGTGCAGCCGTTGCTCGGCCGCATCGGATCCTGCTTGTGGCTACGTATGCCCCAACCGTGAACGCGTTCCTCCTTCCCCACATCGAACGGCTGCGGAAGCGGGGGTTCGAGGTCGATGTGGCCTGCAACGTCCACCGTGAAGCAGCAAGCGAACCCATCCGCGCCCATGGGGCGACGGTGTACCCCCTGCCGCTCAGGCGACGGTTCCTCTCTTCGGGGAACCTGCAGGCCGTTGCCGGGCTATTCCGGCTCATCCGGGCGCGGGGTTATGCAGCCGTCCATGTCCACACCCCCGTGGCCGCCTTCCTTGGTCGGCTGGCGGCACGGTGGGCCGACCCGCACGTGCGGACCCTGTACACCGCACATGGGTTCCACTTCTTCAAGGGAGCTCCCTGGCGCTACGGGATCCTCTACCGCACGGCGGAGCGGATCGCCGCGCGGTGGACGGATTGCCTGATCGTGATGAACGAGGAGGATCTCAAGCAGGGAAAGCAGTTGGGGTTCCGTGAAGGGGAGAACCTGTTCTCTGTGCACGGCGTAGGGGTGGATGTGGGGATGCTCACGCCCTCCACGCTCCCTGAGAACCCGGTGCGCGAAGAACTGGGCTTGGGCGAGGACGACGCGGTGGTCACCTGTGTGGCGGAGTTCATCCCCAGGAAGAACCATACGTTCCTTCTTTTGGCATGGAGCCTCGTGGCCCATGAGGAACCGAGGGCCCACCTTCTCCTCGTGGGCAGCGGAGCACTCCGGGAAACCCTGGAGGATTGGGTCGAGCAGTTGGCAATCCCGCGGGTGCGGTTCCTCGGTTTCCGCCGAGATGTCCCGCAGATTCTGTGGGAGAGCGATGTTCTTACCCTGGTCTCCGGACATGAAGGTCTGCCGCGGTCGATCATGGAAGCGATGGCGGCGGGGAAAGCTGTGGTGGCGACGGACGTTCGGGGAAGCCGTGATCTCGTGGATGAGGGGGAGACAGGTCTGCTCGTAAAGCCGGGGGACGTGGCCGGCCTGACCGAGGCACTCCTCCGCCTGATCTGGGATCGCGATCTCCGCAACAGGATGGGCGAGGCTGGACGGGCCACAATCCTTGGGTACGACCTCCCGGTCGTCCTCGGGGAGATGGACGAGATCTACGACTGCATGGAACTTCCGGGTTCATCGGAGCGCGGGGAAGACTGACCGCGTTGCTCCGGTACGATCCCGTGGTGTGCGTAGAACCGGGGCCCAGCGTGCCCATCAGCCTCGGCAATCAGGGAAGAGGGCCCTTGCCTTGCAGGAACATGTGATCCCAAAGCTGCACGGCCAGCACACCCATGAGCCGGTACCCCCAGTCCTGACGACGGGCGCGATGCTCGGAGAGCATGCGGGCCACAGTTCCGGGATCGAAGTACCCGCTGCGCCTAAGCGCAGGTGAAGAGAGAAGTTCATGCGCAAACTCGGGGAGCTCGGCACGGAGCCAGGCTGCCACAGGCGCACCCAATCCCCGCTTGCGGCGCTGGGCGATCTCTCGGGGAAGCACGTGCTGCACCGCCTGCCTCAGGATGTACTTCTCGCGAAGCCCTTTGAGCTTGAGCGCCGGAGGAATACGCGCCGCCAGTTCCACAAGCTCGTGATCAAGGAACGGCAACCGCATCTCGACGGATCGGGCCATGGCCACACGGTCGAGCGTGCCGATGACGAACGACGGGAGGCGGATGTGCCCCTCGTAGTACTGCAGCTGCGAGAACCGGTCCCAGCGAGGAAAGGATTGGGGGAGAGGGAGTTCCCAAGCTGGCTCCGCGGCATCGTGGACGCACGCCCGCATCTGGGCTGTGAGCGGCTGGTGATGGGTCAGGCGATGAACGCCGAGCAGGATGCGGTAGCGCGCAAGGTCCATGACGGACGGGGCGGAAAGGAGGCTGCGCACCCTGTGGAACCGCCCCTGGAATACCGGGAAGCCGGCAACCGCCCGGCGCACGACCGGTGGGATCGGGGACAGGCGCTCGATAAGCTTGTCGAGGAGGAACCACAGGTAGCCGCCGAACACCTCGTCGGCCCCCTCACCGGCAAGGACGACGCGGGTGTCCCGGGCGCTTGCCTCGACAAGCAGAAGCCGCAACACCTCAAGGCCCGAGGTCGTGGGCTCCTCGGCGTACCACAGCGCCTCAGGGAGCCTAGAAAGGTCGGCCGGCGTACACACGACGACACGACCCTGCAAGGGGTAATCAGGGTGATCAAGGAGGGTGCTCTGGCCGTGCACCTCATCGAAACCGGCGAAGGAGAAGGAGAGCATGGCCACAGGAAGCGGACCGCTCCTGTGGCGGGCCATGAGGGCCACCACTGCGCTCGAATCCACACCTCCGCTGAGCCACGCACCGGCCGGGGTGTCGTTGTGCAGGCGGAGGCTGACCGACGCTTCCAGCTTGTCCCTGAGCATCTCCGTCCATGCGGACACACTGCGCCGTCGGTCCTCTACGCTTGAGCTTGGCTCCGGGAAGTCCCAGTAGCGCTCGAGGGACACCTTGCCCGCTCGGTAGGTCAACCTACAGCCGGGCGGGAGCTGGCGAAGCGCCCTGAACAGGGTGTCCGGACCAACCACGAACCCGAACGAGAGGAAGTGTCCAAGACTTCGGACGTTCAGCTCCCGCTGCACCTCCGGAAAGGAAAGGACAGCCTTCTGCTCCGAGGCGAACACAAGCCCGTCCGGGGTCTCCGCATAGTAGAGCGGCTTGACCCCCAACCGGTCGCGCGCCAACAGGAGCTGTCGGCCGCGCACGTCCCACACGGCCAAGGAGAACGCACCACGGAGCCTATCGAGACAACCGGCTCCCACGTCCTCATACAGGTGAGCGATGACCTCGGCATCCGAGCTGCTGGTCAAGCGATGCCCAGCCGCTCGGAGTTCCTTTCGCAGCTCCGCCGCATTGTGGATCGGCCCGCTTAGGGCAACCAGAATCGAACGGTCCTCGTTGACCCCTGGCTCCTCCCCGGCCTCTCGGTCAACCATGCGCGGGCTCTGAACAGCAAACGCGACTCCAGTGACAATACGACAGGCCTCGTCATGATCGTCGTGGTCAGGCTGGAAGCGGAGCATTGCGTGGAGCGCCTGCGGGCTGAGGCACCTCGCAGGATCACGAGACGCAAACCCAACGATCCCGCTCATGCCCGGGTGTTCATCGCGGCGGCCTCTCCAGTTGATCGCACCGCGCACAACCGGGCTTGAGATCACAGAACGGAGCATCACAGAGGACGCGGCGCCCCTGCAGAGCATACGCCACACGGACCAGCTTCTGCGTCGTACGCCCTTTGATGAGCACGACATCACCTGGTGTGAGGAGCGCTTCGACCAACGCCACTGCCCTGCGGGCACTCCTTCCCGCCAAGCGGAAAACCTCACGAGGCATGCCAACCTCCACAGCACCCGAGCGCAGAGGGCCGTACTGCCTGCGCCCACCGACAAACACCACGTGATCTGCAACATGAGCCAGTTTCCGACCAAGCGCCCGGTAGATCGGGCCCTGGCTTCCCGGCGGCTCCTCCACCTCGCCCAACACGACAAGCCTTCGCTCTGCCTCGAGATCGCCCAGCACGGCCAGCGCAGCTTCAACCGTCTCCAAGTGCCCCTTGTAACTATCCACGAGAAGAAACGCACCGGTGGGGGTAGCGACAAGCTCCAGCCTCTCCGGCATGGGAGGAAGCTCCGCCAACCGCTTCAGCGCTGTAGGCACATCGATTCCCGCTTCCCTCGCCACAGCCACCGCCGCCAACACCGGATAGGCCATGGGCTGTCCTACGAGCGGGGTCGCGGCCGTGTGCTCCTCCCCACCGGCGTGCAGAGCGAACAGCATTCCCGTGTGCACATCGCAGCGCACGTCGCTTGCCCGAACGTGGGCCTCTTCAGCGAAACCGTAGGTCACAATCCTGGCGTCGGTGGCGTTGCGCATCAAGAGGGCGTGAGGATCGTCGGCGTTCAGCAGTGCCACACCCGACCGGGGGAGGGCACGAACCATGGCCGCCTTCTCCTCCCGCGTGTTGTCCAAGCTCCCCAGGGAGGTTCCATGCTCGCTTCCAATGCCCGTGACCACAACGATGTCCGGCCGAACGAGCCGGGCGTACCCCTCCATCATCCCTGGCCTGCTGATCCCCACTTCGACGACCGCGTGCCGCCACCAGGGGCGAACGCCAAACAGGGCCGTGGCCACGAACACCCCTGCATTCCACCCCACGTGCCGCACCGGCTGACCCAAGGCACAGGCGATGGCCCGAGTGGTGGTGGTCTTCCCGAACGAGCCGACCACGGCGATGAACCGCGTCCTGCGGAGGACCGTGCGGCGGTAGAGGTGCGTGAGCGGCCAGATCACGCGCTTCATCCGGGCCAGCGTAGCGTGATACAACCGGCGGCGACCGTAACCCGTACGGAGCAAACAAGGAATCTGCCGCCATCTACTGTCCACAGGCGATCACCATGCCGTTCATAACACCTTACAAGACCTGATGGTACTGGAAGAAGCGGCGCACACGCGGATTGCGCAGCAGACCGGCATGGCCCTGGATCAGATGGCGACCGCAGTGATCGTTGGCCTCCAAGATCTTGAAACCTGGCGAAGAATCCGTGATGGCGACATCCCAGCCAACGTACACGACACAACGCAGGTGGCGGGCCATGTGCAGCACAACCTCTCGAACATCTGCCCAATTGGGGAGTACAGTTCCGGTGATCCGGACACCGGTATCTGGATGATCGTCACGGGAACGGCGCTCCGTCAGTGCGTCATCGTAATGGAGCGCCGGCCCCAGCGTCCCCGACTCGAGATCCACGCCTGAGGCAACCCCACCACGATGCGCGTTGTCCGTGGGAAACGAGCGCTGCGTG
>PUMK01000106.1 GCA_003551325.1 Candidatus Acetothermia bacterium
ATGCCGTCACTAACCTGGTAACCTGTTGCTTATCCAGAGAACGAGGGAGGCTCTTCGGAAGGCGCGGGATTTCTACACCCTCGAACGGGTTAACCTCGACCAAACCCTCTTCTTCTAACCAGTTGCAGAAAACCCGGATGGCCCTCATCCGGATGCTGACCGTCGTACGCGAAAGCCGACGCTCTAAGAGAAAGGAGATAAAGGCCCGAAGAGTCGTTTTGGATATAGGTTTCTTCCCATTCGTCCCAATAACGAAACGGCTTAGCTCGTCCAACGCGTACCTGTAAGTGGAGATTGTTCGTTCTGCTAGACCCCTACTGCGTCCGAACATCAGGAACGTATCCACCAGTTCGCCCAGGTTTCGCCCATTAACGACCACTGAACTACCCCCTTTACGGTCGTTTTGTGATGTAGTTGACTTCGCGGTCCCGTCACGTTATACTCCCGAGCAGAACAGCGTTTACGCTGCATCAAGCCACGCGGGCATAGCTCAGTCGGTAGAGCGTCGGCTTCCCAAGCCGAAGGTCGCGGGTTCGATCCCCGCTGCCCGCTCCAGTCTTAAGCTTTGGGCATTCCTCAATCCGTTCGTGAGTCTCGATCTGGTCCTGAATCTCATCCGGAGGGTATGCGGGGGATGCCTTGCTTTCGGTACCATTGTGAACGTGCTCGGTCAGGAGGAGATGCGATGCGGCGAACTGTGAAGCTTATCCTGGTGCTGATGTTCTGCACCACCGTGGGGGCGGCAGTAGTCTCCGGGCAGTCCGACGGGGAACCTCCTGCCCAAGCCGTGAACGACGAGGGCATGGACGAGCTGGCCCTGTTACCCCTCGCTGAGCAAGAGCTGTTGGCCGATGAACTGCTCACGCAGATCGAGGAAATGGACGACGATGCGTTGGAACCCATGGAGGCGCTCTACATCAGGCTGATCAACGAGGCGCCTGCTACGCTGTACGCGGAGTACGCCTACTGGCTGCTGAGCAACATGTATATGCGGGCCTTCTCACCAGCCCGCCATGCCGATGCTGCCAGTCTGCTTGAACAGTACCTGGAGAGGTATCCGGACTCCCTGTTCCTCGACCAGCTGTTTCCCGTGTTCGCACGGCCTGGCATCTCCCTGGTGCAGAGGCGCTTGCTTGTGCTCTACGACTACCTCGAGGCATGGGAGAAAGCGGCCGCTTTGTATGACAGACTCATACCCGATCCGACGGACGTTGCGCCATCTCTGGTTGGGCATCTCCTCCTGTACGGAGACACGATGCAGAGGGTCTCTCGCATCGAAGAGTCCATCGACGCGTATCAGACGTATCTTCGGCGCAGCGAAGGTCTCATGCCCGCCTTAAGGGACGCTGCCCAGCGGAGACTCATCGATCTGGGCGCCGAACCGGTGCCGAAGGACGAACTGGCTGATGCTCCAGCGCCTTGATCAGCAGCCCGCTGACAGCACATGGGAACGTCCCCAGAGAAGCGTTGGGGCATCAACTGCTGGTGGCGCAATGAGGAGACGACCCCCGAGATCCCGGGGCAGAACGCGAGGCCTTCCCCACTCCTGCGAATCCGGAAGCTGCCGTGCTGCTTGGCGCCAGACTTGCCCCATGCAGCCTCCCACCTGCGAGGCTCCACGAACCCGACGTCTCAGAGAGAGAAGCTGACGAAGACTCCCGCACAGATGGGATGGCCGATCTTCACTGCGCAGGGAGAGCGACGAGGCAACCCTCGGGTACAGTGTCGTCACGTGGTAGGATGAGCCCATAGGAGGTGGTCCAGGTGAGACCCATGCACCGAACACTGTTGGTCCTGTTGGCCATTGCTGCATCAGGGAGTGTGGGGGCTGCGTCCGAGCCTGTGGTGGCCGCGTATACCCTAGAGGGACACCGCGGGACGGTCGCCGCGGTCGCGTTCAGCCCGGACAGCACCCTCCTGGCCAGCGCTTCGCTTGACAGCACAATCCGCCTATGGAACCCTGAGCAACCTGCGGAGACCAGCATCCTCGTTGGCCACGAGCACTTCGTGAACACGCTGGCCTTCGCTCCACAGGGCATGCAGCTTGCGTCTGGCGCAGCCGATGGAGAGGTACGACTGTGGGCACCCGCTGACGAAGCTGATCCAGCAGGCGAATGGGTGACCACGTCGACCTTTCCTCCGGTTGCCGGCGCGATCACGCAGGTGGCCTTCTGTCCGGAGGGCACGTACCTTGCCAGCGCCTCGGAGGACGCGCGTGTGCGCGTGTGGAACATCCCCGAAGCCGAGGAGGTCACCGTGCTCATGGGGCATGGTTTAGGCGCCACGTCCGTGGCCTTCGGCCATGACAGCATACTCCTCGCCAGCGGGTCCACCGACATGACCGTACGCATATGGAATAGGGAAGACGGTGAGGCCGTTCACGTGCTGCAGGGGCACACCTACGCTGTTCAGGCGGTGGCGTTCAGTCCCGATGGGAGCCTGCTCGCCTCGGGATCGGCAGACCACACGATCCGCCTCTGGGATACCACAACAGGCGAGGAGTTGGCTGTCCTTCGCGGGCACAGAGGTTGGGTGGAGTCGGTGGTGTTCTCACCCGATGGCGGACTGCTGGTTTCCGGCGGCGGGGACGGCGAGCTCCACTGGTGGGCGATTCCTGACGAGGATCCCGCCTCCACGCTGAAGGCGGACAGGTACTCCGTGCGCGGAGTGGCCTTCAGCCCGGACGGACGGTGGTTGTCGAGTGGAGGGGGGGACACGAAGGTCCGTCTGTGGCGCCTGGCGGGAAGTTGAGCCTGCGGCCATGCGTGGCGTAGAGTTTGGTGGCTGGGATCACCGGCCTTGGGGGTGCTGTGGTAGAAGGGCAAGCTTTGGAGTTGAGCTTGGAGCGGTTGGCCCAGGATGCACTTGCGTGTAACCAGTGCCCGTTGTCGAATACCCGTACGAACGTGGTGTTTGGAGAGGGCCATCCCCAAGCCGATTTGATGTTCATCGGGGAGGGCCCCGGGGAGACCGAGGATCGGACGGGGCGTCCGTTTGTCGGCAAGGCTGGCCAGAAGCTCACAGAGATTCTGAAGTCGGTGAAGATCGAGCGTGACGATGTGTTCATCACCAACGTCGTCAAGTGCCGCCCGCCGGAGAATCGTGTGCCTGCACGGGCAGAGGTCGATGCCTGTGCGGATTGGCTCACGGCCCAGATCGGTCTTATCCGACCGCTGCTCATCGTCACCCTGGGCAACACGCCCGCGCAGCACTTCCTGGGACGGAACGAAGGCATCGGGCAGCTTCGAGGTAAGCTGTATCGGTGGAAGGGGGGTATCGAGGTGTTCCCGATGTTCCACCCTAGCTATCTTCTCCGATATCCAAGCAAGACAAAGGGGAGCCCCAAATACTTAACATGGTTGGATATTCAGACAGTCGCCGAGAGGATGTCGTTCCTCCGCTCCCGGATCCCCGGGAGCTGACGGAGACGCAGCGTCAGGAGCTGTGCGAGCAGGCGCTCGAACAAGCCGAGCGTCTGCGCCGTGGCAAACGCTATCGGGAGGGGATCGATCTCCTCGTAGACGT
Organism: Candidatus Acetothermia bacterium; assembly: GCA_003551325.1. Taxonomy (GTDB): domain Bacteria; phylum Bipolaricaulota; class Bipolaricaulia; order Bipolaricaulales; family Bipolaricaulaceae; genus B1SED10-245. The sequence continues at coordinate 3,526 of PUMK01000106.1, forward strand.
CCTGAAGTACGGGCTGGAGAAGCCACAGATCTACTTCCGGCTGGGTAACCTGTACTTCGACGGAGAGGACCTTTCCAGAGCAGAGTACGCTTATAAGCGGGTTATCGCCGAGGATCCAACCCACGCTTCGGCGCATCACAACCTGGGGGTCGTGTACCGAAAACAGAAGCGCATCACGGAGTCGGTGCGTTTTCTGAAGAAGGCCCGCCGGCTGGAGCTGCGTCACCCGCGTCGGGTCGACGTCTCACCAGAGCAGAAGAAGACACTGAAGCGAGCGGTTCTCCCGGTGCTCGCGGTGCCCGCCCTCATCCTGGTTGTCGTGGTCATCGTCGTGTTGGTCCTCTCGAGGGGCAGTTGATCGGCACGGGGAATGCCCGTCGACCACGGGCCCACCGTCACCACAAGGCTTGTCATGAACCCGTGTCTTGCGGCCGACCATCCAGGAAGACGAAGTCCCGGCGTCCACAGGTCGGGCACCCTTGTGCACGTTCCACGGGGACTTGATCGATGGACCGACCCCACAGGTCACATTGGATGAGCGTTGCCTCCATGGCCATCTCCGGCTGTACGAGGATCCGCAGGGCGGCCGCGGCCTGCAACGCAGCCAACGCCATGGGGACGGGACCCAAGATCCCCGCTGTGGCGCAGGTGGGGAGGCTACCCGTCGGCGGGGGCTCCGGGAACAAGCACCGAAGGCACGGGCCCTTCCCCGGCAGGATGGGCATGCTCATTCCATGCGTCGCCAACACCGCCGTGTAGTTCCACGGGACACCGTACTTCACACAGGCATCGTTCAGGAGGTAGCGTGTTTCCAGGTTGTCCAGCCCATCAGCCACCAGATCGACCTCGGGCACCCATGCGCTTGCCTGCTCGGGCCCGAAATCAACGACCTCCGCGTGGAGCCGGATTTGGGGAGCGATGTGACGAAGGGCGTTCGCACAGAGCACAGCTTTGGACTGCCCCAGGTCTTGTGGGGCCATCAGCCCCACGCGGTGCAGGTTGTGGACTTCGAGAACATCACGATCGACCAGCGTGAGGCGCCCCACCCCAGCCCTGGCCAACGCCTCTGCCGTGTGGCTGCCCAGAGCACCGCAACCAACAACCAACACGTGACTGTTAGCCAACCTACGCTGGCCCTCCTCCCCCACCTCGGGGAGGATCACCTGTCTGGCAAAACGCTCATCCACAGCTACCTCCCAGGTAACCGGTGATCACCACGTCGTCCCCCACAGTTTCGACCATGGGTTCCCGAACGTGGAACGCGTGGTCCGGGCTCGGCACCCCAGGCCCACCCACTGCGGGTACAGCTCGCCTGCCGCCCATGATCAGCGGTGCGTAGAACAGCACCACCTTCTGAACGAGTTCTGCGGCGAGAAACGACCAGCTAATCTCTCCACCACCCTCCACAAGCAGCGAATCCACCTTTTCTGCTGCCAAGATCTCGAGCAGCGCGGGCATGCACACACGACCGTCGGACAACCGTACCGTCCACACACGAGCCCCAGCGGCCTGAAGAGCCTGCACACGCTCGGTGGGCACCTCGTGACCCACGGCGATCACCGCGCAGCCTGGTGGGCGGAGCAACCGTGCGTCGAGCGGCGTACGGGCATGGGTATCAACGATCACCCGCAGCGGTTGCGGACCAGGAAACTCACGAAGGTCCAGGCGAGGGTCGTCTTTCAACACGGTGTTCACACCAACAAGCACCGCTGCGTATCGCCGGCGCAGACGTTGTACCAGGCTACGGGAGGCCGGGCCGGTGATCCATCGCGACGTCCCGTCCGGCGAGGCGATCTTCCCGTCCAGACTCATCGCTAGCTTAAGCGTAACAAAGGGCTTACCTTGGGTGATCCAGCGGAAGAACACCTCGTTCAACCGAGCTGCCTCCGTACACCGCATACCCTCCGCCACGTGGATACCCGCCGCCGGGAGCGTCGCGATCCCCAGACCGTTGACCCGCGGATTGGGATCGCGGTGAGCGACGAATACCCTCCGGATCCCCGCCTCAATGATGCGCGTTGTACAGGGCGGTGTGCGCCCTTGGTGACAGCACGGCTCCAGGTTGACGTAGAGGTCGGCCCCCCGAGCGGCGGTCCCGGCCATGTCCAAGGCAACGACTTCGGCATGAGGCCCCCCCAACTCCGCGTGGTAGCCTTCTCCAACGATGTGGCTTCCCTGTACCACAACGGCCCCTACCATCGGGTTTGGACGCGTCCGGCCTTCCCCGAGGACCGCCAGCTCCAGCGCCCGGTCCATGAGCGCTTCGCTCACCCGGCAGCCTCCCGGAGGGCGATGGCTGCAGCGCGTGGATCCGGCTGCCCGAACACGGCCGTGCCTGCTATGATCACATCTGCCCCTGCAGCCACAACCTGGGCAATGTTGTCCCGCCCAATACCGCCGTCCACAGCGATCGAGATCGCCCGTCTGCCGATCACCTCACGCAGCCGCCGAATTCGGGAGAGCGACTCCGGGATAAAAGCCTGCCCACCAAACCCCGGGTCGACCGACATGACAAGCA
>PUMK01000027.1 GCA_003551325.1 Candidatus Acetothermia bacterium
ATGTCGGTCGTCGCTGACCCGTGTCGAGATCGAGCGTGTTCAGCACCGTGCCTCCGGTCCCGAAGTACACCCGCGCATCCTCGAGTTCGAGGTTGTGTCGTTCATCCCGACCATGGAGGACCACTTTTGACGGAGCCCGCGCAATGGATTCCCGGACGAGCTTCTCGGGGAGGGACATCGTGTTGTCGGCTGCATGCTTCGCACCGCCTTCGACAAGCAGTTCCCGCGCCTTCCGAGAATTGACCTGGATACCCACGTTCTCCAGCGTCCACATAACGGCTTCGTCGATCTTCGACACCTGCTCTTGGCTGAAAGGACGGTACGCCCTGGCAGGAATTCCTGGCTGTTCAGGCATCTCCCCCTCCCTCAAATCCTGATCCGGAATTCGTTCCGGATCTGGCCATCCACGTCCTCGGGGACAAACCTCGGACGGTCCTGTGCGAGCATCTCCGCGACAACATCCTTCGCCCGCTGACGGGCACCAACCCCACCCTTCTTCTGCCAGTCCTGCAATGCTTCACGCACTGCGGCACGCGGCTGGAAGTACTCACGTGAACGAGCCATCGTCACCGTGTGCTTCTGAGCAAGGAAGTTGCCTCCAGGGCCTACCTTGGCGATCAGATCCTCGGCAATCGTCTCCTCATCCACACGGATGCCCTCCCGGGCGCGCAGCGCCATACCGCAGATGTCGTTGTCGAGAACGTACTGCTCTGGAGCTACACCCAGCATGGAGTCCAGCATACCAGCAGCGTGATGGATGAAGTCACCCCCAGCGAGCGTCACCAGAAGCAGGTTCGTCGCCTTCTCGTAGCCCGCCTGGATATCGCCATCCTTGGCCTCCGTGAGCGCAGCGTCCGAGTAGATAGGAAGGCCTATGTGGTGTGCCAGCTGCACAGCCGCCGCGTTCATCAACCCGCTCTCCACCGCGCCCCCAAGGTAGGCCATGGTGCGGAAGCTGGCCGCGGCGGGAACCGGTCCGTACAGCACCGGCGCCCCAGGGCGGATCGCTTGTGATAGGACAACACCGGACAACTCTTCAGCATGGACTTGGGTCAGCAACCCCGCCAGCGACGCAGGCGCCGTGGATCCGGTCATCGGCGCCGAGGACAGCATCACCGGGAACCCGCGCTCGATCACACGTTCGAGCACCCGCGCGACCCCGGTGTCCACGCGCAGCGGGGACACCATCCACGAACAGGTGAACGAGATGAACGGCCGTGCCTTCAGAGCCTCCTCGCTGCCAGCAACCATCGATGCCATCTCCACAAGCCGATCAACCGACTCCGGGGAACCGGCAGCCACGGTCACGTGCTTCTGCGTATTGGCAAGGCAGACGTACAGCGTGTTCTCATCCAGCTCCTCGTCGGCCACATCGCGGGCGATCACCGGCCTCAGGAAGAAATGGATGTTCTCCAGCTTCTCCACGATCCAAGCCAGATCGGCTAGATCTCGCAGCGTTGACTCCCTGAACGTGCCGCTCTCCATGTCCAGCATGCGGATGGCAGCACCACCTGTACCCAGGTACACCTCACCGGTGCCGAGTTCGAGCGGCGGATGGTCACCCCGCCCGTACAACGTGAACTGAGAGGGTGCACTCTTAATCGCCCTTTCAACCAAGGACGCCTCGAACCGCACACGCGTACCCTCGGCTTTCGCCCCGTAACCAACAAGGTGTTCCCGCATGTCAGGGTCGGTCACCTCAACACCCACATTCGCCAACACACGAAGTGCAGCGTTGTGGATGTCAACGATTTGGGCCTCCTGTAACGGTGCTACACCGATCGGTGTGCTTGCACTACCGCTCATACACCCTCCCTTGTAGAATCCTTGACTTCACATTCGCTCCTCTGTAGCATAGGATTCAGTATAGTGGTCTGAGCCCGCTTGTCAACCGGCCGGGCGCCAGGCGCGAGGACGGTCAGACGATGAATGTTGCCGAGCACAATGAGCTCGTAGCCGCGATTCGTTCCACCCGGTTTCCAGGCAAGCGAAGCCAGGTTGCCCGGTACATGCTGGACAACCATCTGGAAGCTGCATTCCTCACGGCTGCCGAGGTTGCCCGACGCGCCGGGGTCTCCGAACCCACGGTCATTCGGTTTGCTATGGATCTTGGCTATAGAGGGTTCGCCTCCCTGCAGCGTGCTCTGCAGGACTTGATCCAGCAAGAGCTGACCACCGTCCAGAGACTGCGCCTCCAGCCGCGAAGTCTTCCCGGGGAACTCCCCGTCATCCAGTCTCTGTGGCGCGATCTTCGGAACCTCGAGGAGACAATCGAGGCTGCGGACCCGGAAGCCGTGATGCGCATCGTCGAACTCCTGGCTGCCGCGGACCGGGTCATCGTACTGGGACTGCGGATGTCGGCCACGCTCGCACAGTACACGCGCCTTGCCCTCAAGAAGAGCGTGCCTACCGTGGTGGCGATCACGAGCGGCGATGGGACCTTCTTCGAGGAACTCGTCTATGCCACGTCGCGCTCGGTGGTCCTGGGCCTTGGGTTTCCTCGATACACACGGTTGACCGTGGAGTATCTGGAGGCCACACGCGAGCAGAGCATCCCCGTAGTGGCGATCACCGACTCGCAACTCTCCCCCCTCGTCCCGTTGGCCGATCATGTGCTCCTCGCCCGCAGCCGAGCGCTCTCGTATGTCGACTCGTTCGCTGCCCCCATCGCGCTCATCGGAGCCCTTGCCACCGCACTGAGCCTCAAGACAAGCGACTCTGAACAACTCGAGCAACTGGAACACTGGTGGAGAAAGTACCGCGTGTTCCGCTGATCGGCATCCACAGGCGATCTTTCCTCCAACGGGCCGAAGACCTAACCCCACAGATAGCTGCGCCATGACAGCCTAATCGGTGCGACCTCATGGATGATCCGGTGGATCAGAGCTACGTGGTGCTGTACGTGCCGCAAGTGCGTGAGGCAAGCATCGACGAGAGAGAACGGTCTGCCTTCAACGGATCGCTCCATCGTCAGTTCATCCTCTGAGACATTGAGCCGAGCGACCACCCTACGCTCCACGCTGTCCAGGTACTCAAGGATCACAGTTCGGTCCAGGGTCTGCGTCGCCGGCTCGCTCATTGCCGCGGAACCCTCATCGTGAAATGGGGGCGGGCGGTAGTCTTCACAGGGACAAGTGAACCGCCGATCCATGGAGTAGAGGCAGTGGTATGCATGCTCCTGAACAGCCATGCCGCCATCCTGTCTCCATGCTTGAGCCGGGCACTCCCGGATCGCCGTCCGCAACATCTCCATCGTCGGGCGCATATGCCTAAGGAGCACAGCTGCCAGATCCATCACCTAAACCACCCTCCTTACGAAGCACACTCCACATGCGGACAGGTGCTCCAACATCGCTCTTAGGAAGCGCCCTTCCGCTGGCACCCGCTTAAGGGCAAGGCGCGGACCACCTCCCCAAGCGCCTCCAACGGAAGCTTGTCCAAGCTCTCCACAGTGTCGGCCAACTGAGCAGCCGCTCTTTCACCGATAACCGGAACCGATAGCCACCTGTACAGCATCATGATCTCATCATCACAGAGCGGACGATCAGCATCGCCGCGACAACTCACCGTCCCCGAACTGTGAACCTCCCCCGACCGCATGACCACACGCACTTGGGCGAGACACCGCTGGGGGAACAATGCGTCCAAGTCCGGATCCTCCTCGAGATGCACGCACCGTGCCAGCTGAAGAAGGTCGGCACGTCGAAATCCATCGATGATCTGTCGTGGTCCCACTTCTCCATCCACCATATACGCAGCGAGCACAAAGGGCAGACTGTACTGCGCAGCCACCGCGCTTTCTGGCGCTGGATCGCCCAAGTTGAGCGCCTTTCCGAAGGTGGCTACGCGTACCTCCACAACGGAATCCAGATCCAAAGGAACGCGCGCGGACACTTCCCGCAATCCCTCAACTGCGGGATGCGCCCACCGACAACATGCATAGGGTTTGAGGTACGTCTCCAGGATGCGAAAACGGTTGCCAAGCTCAGACGCTTCCTGATGGTTCTGTGGCTCCAGCAGGACGGGCGTCGGCCCGGTGAACCCTTCACATACCAAAGACGCCCCCCCAACTCCGGTCAGTTACCCCCAGCCTATGCTCTCTTTCACCATGGATCCACAGGCAATCGTCTTCATATTCGGTGCCAGTGGCGTATGCGCTTCCGTCACGCCCAGAGCCTGCACCACACCGTCTACATCAAGGCCGAGCAAGATAGCGGCAGCTCCCGCAGCCCCAGCAGACGCCCACGCACCGGAGCCGAAGAACCGGGTCGGGTTGTCCCTGTACATAATCGCACCTGTGCGCGTCGCCAACTCGTACCCAACCACAACTGCCGTCAGGAACGCATCCCCTCGTGCGCCGATCCGTTCACCTATGGCCAGCGCAGCCGGGATGACCACCGCACCCGGGTGACCCGCTGCAAGACGGTAACCGTCATCCACATCCAGTGCCGATGCCAGCGTTGCATTGGCGAATGCCGCCCCCAGAACACTGCCGGTACTCGACCGACCCAACACGGTGGCACCCTCTCCTGATAGTGAGCGAGCCGCGAACCGGATTGCCGCCATGCCCTCCGGGGTCTGCGTACCGGCAATCGCTGCCCCAAGGTGGTTGAGCAGTCGTTGTTTGACGCACCGCTGGACATCCGGTGAGAGTTGCTCCCATGTGAAGGACACAAGCGACGCAAGCGCCGTGTTCACAGTGATCCCTTATCTCAAGCGTGGATCCGCAACATCCCGAATCCCGTCTCCCAACATGTTGAAGGCCAGAATTGCAATCAGGATGGCCAGGCCAGGGAACAGGGACATCCAAGGGGCACGACCCAGATAGTCAATCCCCATCCGGATCATGTTGCCCCATGTCGGGGTCGGTGGCGCAACGCCCAGCCCGATAAACGACAGATTCGCCTCAATGCGGATGGCTGTCCCGGTCCACAGCGTGGCCATGACGAGTGTTTCGCCGAAGATATTCGGGAACACGTGAGACCGAATCGTCCTCAACGTCGACATCCCGACCGCACGGGAAGCGTCCACGTAGTCCTTCTCCCTCACAGACAGCGTCGAGCCATACGCGATTCGCGCAAAGCGCGGCGCCATCACAAGCCCTATCGTTAGGATGAGTTTGTCGAGTCCTGTCCCCAACACCGCCATCACCATGAGGCCCAAGATAAGGTCTGGAAAGCACATCAGGACGTCTACGACACGCATGACGGCAGTCTCCAGCTTGCCCCCGATGAGTCCAGCACTCATGCCAGCGGTTGTACCCACGAGCATCCCGAGGGCAACGGAACACACCCCCACCAACAGCGAGATCCGCGCCCCGAAGATGATGCGCGAGAACACGTCTCGCCCGTAGATATCCGTTCCCAGAAGGAACGTCCGCTCCGGTGGGGTAAGCCGGTAGTACACGTTCTGGGTGAGCGGATCGTGCGGCACGATGTACGGTGCAACGAACGCAACCAGCACCAACACGAGCGCCACCACTGCTCCAACAACGGCGGTCTTGTTCCGGGTAAACGAGCGCAGCAGTTTCCTATCCATCAGTCGTACTTGATCCTTGGGTCGACAAACCCGTAGGACAGGTCCGTGATCAGGTTGACGAAGACCACAAGACCCGCATAGATGACCATGAGGGACTGAAGGGAAATGTAATCCCGCTGGGTCATAGCTCCCACCATCAGCCGACCGAGCCCCGGGCGTGAGAACACCATCTCCACCATCACGGACGAACCGATGAGCTCGACCGTGTGAATCCCGACAACCGAGATGATGGGGATCAGCGCGTTACGGAACGCATGGTTGTAGGTCACCAGACGCTCGGAGACTCCCTTGGCACGCGCTGTCCGCACATAGTCCTCCCCCATAATGTTCAGCAGCGTGGATCTGCTCATCCGTGTGACATAGGCGGTCATGATCAACCCAAGCGTCAAGGCCGGAAGCGCTAGATGGCGCAGCGTACTTATTGGGTCGGCAAGATCACCGGCCCCCACCACCGGCAGCCACCTCAGTCGAATGGAGAACAGGAGCAGGA
>PUMK01000200.1 GCA_003551325.1 Candidatus Acetothermia bacterium
CTACCTTGCGGCCAAGCTGCGTCTGTTCCGGATGCTGCCGTCGGTTGGCTGGGTGGTGCTGGGGGCAACGGACCCTCACCGCCGGGCTGTGCTCTCCGCAGGAGTAGGCCGGGCGGTGACCTTCGGCGTGGGAACGGGACACGTGTCAGCGGAGGACGTTGTGTACGGTGAGCGCGGGATCAGCTTTGTCTTGGTAACTCCGAGAGGAAGACATCGCGTGATGCTCCCACTGCCCGGTCGGCATAACCTCCGCAATGCGTTGGCTGCCGCGGCCGCAGCATGGGCCGTTGGAGAGCGTCCCGTGGACCTTGCCGAGCGGCTTCATCAGGTGGTTCTACCGATGGGCCGATGGACGCGGTTGCGTTCTCCTCGGGGAGCGGAGATTGTCCTGGATTATGCGCACACGCCGGTGGCACTGGAGGGCATGCTCGAAGCCCTGCGGCCGCAAGCACGGCGCTTGTTTGCGGTGTTCGGTGCCAACGGGAACGCCGATCGTGGAAAGCGCCCCCGGATGGGTGAGGTGGCGGGCCGCTGGGCGGACTGGGCGATGATCACGAGTGACAATCCCAAGACCGAGGACCCCGCGGAGATCGCCAGGCAGGTAGCCGGTGGCGTCGATGCTGTAGGTGGTCTCTACGAGATCGAGCTCGACCGCACCCGGGCCGTTCAACGAGCGCTTGCGCTGGCAGGCCCGGGCGACATCGTGCTGGTGGCGGGGAAGGGGCATGAGCGCTTCCAGCAGACGGCCGAGGGCCCCGTCGCGTACGCGGACCTCGATGTTCTACTGGCCGAGGGGGCGACGTTCTTGGAGCGTTTGGACTAGCGACCAGACGCGGTCGGCAACGTGGATCGGAGGTCCGGAGGCGTCCACCGGGTACACGCGCGGGTCCACCGGGGGCGTCAGTTCGGATTGAGCCTCGATACGGCGTCGTACCACAGCTCCCCCCAGGCCCGCGGACAGAAGCCGTCCACGTCGTACCTCTTCGGGGGCGTAGAGCCACACGAACAGGTCAAACGCTTGACGATCGACATGCGGGGACGACAGAAGGAGTGCGCCCTCCACAAGAAGGACGGCTGTACGGTGCGCGCGGTGTTCGTCCATCGTCCGGTGCAGAAGCCGCATCACCACAGGGTGGACGATCTCCTCGAGATCCGCGCGAGCAACAGGATCGCGGAGTGCGGTATCCCCCAAGCGCGCCCGGTCGATTGTGCCGTCATCGGAGAGGATCTCCTCGCCGAAGCGAGCGATGAGCGGCGCGTAGCTTGGTCCCCCTGGTCGGTAGGTCTTCCAGGCCAGCTCATCGCAGTTCACGAAAGCAACCCCAGGGCGTCGAGCCAGCATCCGGCAGACGGTGGACTTGCCCGTTCCCGCTGGTCCGGCCACACCGATGACCTTCACGGTGTCCTCAGTTCGCCGGAATGCCCACGGGCAGAATCGCCATGGGTGCTTCGTGCGTGTCGAGGACCTCCTGGACGCTTGCGTCGTCGAACGCACCCACCGTCACCGTGCCGAGTCCCAGCGCTTCTGCTTGGAGATAGAGGTTCTGCGCCGCATGGCCGACCTCCATGTGCACGTAGCGCTCACCCCGAGGCCCGTAACGCGAAGTGGTCCGTTCATAGACCGCGGTCAGCACAACCACCACGGGAGCGTCCGCGATCCACATCTGCCCCAGGGCCGCGCGGGCCAGAGCGTCCCGCTGGTCGTCGCTCCGCCGTAAGGCGAGCGCGTGTTCTTCCGGGAGGTAACGATAGGTACCAGGCTCCAACCCCTCAACGGAACCCACGGCAACCCACACCTCGAGAGGATAGGTGGCGCCGGCGGACGGTGCGGTCCGAAATCCTGTCTCAGCCTGCGTGACCCCCTGTGTGGCCCACAGGAGTTGACTCAGTGCATCGATTCCCAACGGATCCGAGGTGAACGAACGTACGGATCTGCGGTCAGCAAGCGTCTGTTCCACGGACACCTCGCTCTCGCGCGAGGGCGCAGGCAGGTCGAACGTGTCCGGCTGCTGGTCGTCGGCAGCCCCGACGAGGGCAACGCCAAGCACAAGCGACATCGCCCCGAACAACATGCGCAGAATACGGGACACCTTTCCTCTCATCGACATCACCTCACGATGCATGGTAGTGAGCTTGGCAGCAAGATGCCATATCGGTTCTCCGCGTTCAGCCTTGCTATAATGCCTATTGGGAGGGCATCCCAGGGGAGGAGACGCATGATGAGACGTTGCGCTGTTGTGCTTGTCGCATGGGGCGTGGTGGGGTTGCTCGTGTTCCAGGGAGCCGCGATATCGCTTTGCGACTACGTTTCGCCCACCACATCGCTGTCGCGGATGCGCTTGTCGTTCACCTACCGTTACTTCGATGATGGTCTGACGGAGGGTGTGGATGTGAGTGCTGGACGCTCGCGACTGGACTACAGCAGTTTGTACGACTCCGCCAACTTGGGGTACTCGTTGTCGGCGGTCGGCGAGTTGACGCTCTCGCAGCTGCGCATCTCGGGCGGAACGGCACGCTCCTCCGGCACGCTGCGGTACTACTTCGGCGAGGACGAGCCGTTCTTCGCGTTTGCTGGTTTGTCACTGGGACTCGATCCGACGCGCCCCAGCCCATCGCTGGACGTGACCACCGGTTTGGGTTACGGGAGGTTCACCGATGTGACCCCGTTGGCCAAAGCCATGAGGATCGAGAGCACGTTGCTGGCCCGCGGGGCCCTTCCCGTATCGCTGCCCGATAAGACGCTCAAGACGATGGCCAAGGAAATCGGACGGCGTGTGGAGTATCCGACGATTGACGACCTTGTTCAGGTGTTGGTCTCCGCGATTCAGGAGGCAGCCAACGTGCGGCTGGATGCCCGCGCGGTCCTGGCTGTCGAGGACCAAGTGCTCGCCACGGGTGACGAACGGCACTGTGGTTGGGCCGTACAGGGTGGTTTGAGCTATGAGGTGTTGGATCCGCGCGAGGGGCCGCGTGACATCTTGCTGTCCCTGACGGGCGCCGGCGCGTTGCCGCCTACGCCCGAATCACAGATCCTGTTTGAGCTAGGGTTGACCGGTCCCGTGAACATCGTGGAGAAGCACACGGCAACGCTGTCGGCCTCGTATGAGTATGCAGCGGGGGCGCTGGACGTCAACGGAGCGCTCCGGCTGAGGAGGGAGAAGGAACCTGGCGAGGCGCCGGAGGACACGGCATCCGTGAGCGTGGAAGTGGCCTTCCCGGTTGGCGGAGCCAACGTGGCCCTTCAGTTTGCGGTTGTCAAGCCAGCGGCCGCCCCGCGGGCCTCGGTCGACTTCAGCGTGTCCGTGTTGTTGCGCCTGATCTAACCAGGGTCGTCCGGGGGAGGGGGGTGTGTTGTGCCCCCCTCCTTCTTCCCCGCGGGCGAAGAAGCCTGCGAGGGGTTGGCCTGCGCAGGATGCCGCGTGTGTGCTTCCTCCACGATCGCCTGGAGGTCGATGCTTGCAGGATCCTCCATTCCCGGTCTGAGGTGGATGAAGAACTCGATGTTCCCCGCAGGCCCGTGAAGAGGGGAGATGGTCACGCCCCACAGTCCCCATCTCAGGGTGTCCTTGACGAACTGCTTCATGTCCTCCAGTACCTGATGATGGACCGCCGGATCGCGCACCACACCGCCGCGCCGGACCTGCTTCCGACCAGCCTCGAACTGCGGTTTGACCAGTGCCAGGACATCGCCCTGCGCCTCGATGAAGGGTCGCAAGGCTGGAAGAACGAGCCGAAGTGAGATGAACGCCACGTCCAGCACGGCCAACGAGATCGGTTCGGGAACATGTTTGGCTCCGAGGTAGCGGGCATTGACCCCTTCTTCGACGATCACCCGGGGATCCTGACGGAGCCGCCAATCCAGGAGGCCCTTTCCCACGTCCACCGCGTACACACGAGCCGCTCCGTGCTGAAGAAGGCAGTCGGTGAAGCCCCCGGTTGACGCCCCGATATCGAGGCACACCCTCCCTGTCGGATCGACTCCGAACGCGCGGAGGGCGAATTCCAGCTTCTCGCCCCCCCGGGATGCGTAAGGGGGTGGGGTGCGGACCTCCACGGGACTGCTCGGCGCGACAAGACTGCCGGGCTTGTCCATCGTCTGCCCCGCGACCTTCACACGGCCGGCACGGATGAGCGTCTGGGCTTGGCTGCGCGATGCAGCGAACCCGCGTTGGACGATGAGGACGTCCAGGCGCTCCTTTCCCCCTTGAGCTGCCACCAGAGCCTACGGTGACGCGGGTGCGCCCGCGGTCTTGGCGTAGGACGCAAGTCCCCGATGCAGCGCAGACGTTGCCCGCAGGAGGTCCTCCTCGTTGAGCACGTAGGCCATCCGGGCTTCATCGCCGCCGCGGCCTGGGGTGGCGTAGAACCCCGCACCCGGAGCTAGCATCAGAGTTTCCTCCTCCGGGAAGTCGGTCAGCATCCAACGCACGAATGCCTCAGCATCCGACACCGGCAGGCCAACCATGATGTAGAACGCCCCTTCTGGTTTGCGGAAGGTAACGCCTGGGACGTCGGCGAGCGCCTCACACAGAACATCGCGCCGTCTACGGAACTGCTGGATCATCGCCTCGATCACGCGCTCATGCTGCGGGTCAGCAAGGAACGCGGCCAGTCCCAGCTGGCCGAAGGTGGGAGCCGAGAGCCTAATGGTGGCGCACTTCCCTGCGGCGGTCATGACCTCTTTGTTCCGGGACACGAACACGCCGACCCGAGCGCCGCATGCGGACAGCCGCTTGGAGATGGAGTCCACAAGGATGACCCGGTCTTCAACCTCCGGGTAGGAAAGGAGGCTCCGGTGTGCCCCCTCGTAGACGAACTCCCGGTAGACCTCGTCAGCGATAATGAACAGATCATGTTCCAGAGCAAGTTCGACAAGTGTCTCCAGCTCTTCTTCCGTGTACACGACACCGGTAGGGTTCCCCGGGTGCGAGAACAGAAGCGCCCGGGTGCGCGCATCCACAGCGCGGCGGAGTTCCGAGAGACTCGGCAGATGGAATCCATCCTCACGGCGGGTGGTGATGGGCGCGACCTCCACGTTCGTCAACCGGGCATACCCTTGGTAGTTGGGGTAGAAGGGTTCGGGAACGAGCACGCGGTCGCCTGGATCGCACGAGACCGTGAGGGCGAACGTGATGGCCTCCGAGCCTCCCGTGGTCACGAGGATCTCGTTCTCGCCGACCGGAAGGCCGCAGCGTTCGTAGTAACCGGCCAACGCCTCAACGGTCTGTTCGAGACCTTGGGAGGGGGCATAGGCCAGCACGTCGAGCTGTGCCTCTCGGATCCCCCTGAGGAACGCTTCCGGCGTGTGGATGTCGGGTTGGCCGATGTTCAGATGGTAGACCTTCTTCCCGCGTCGCTTCGCCTCGCGGGCCAGGGGATACAGGCGTCGGATCGGGGAAGCGGGGGCCGCGCAGCTGCGCGCCGACAGGTCAGGCATGCTGCAACACCCACACTTCACGCCGGTCGGGCAGTTCGGCGCGCGTCAGGGAGGCCTCCGAGGCTTCGATCTTCCGCACAGGAAAGGGAACGATCTCCAGGAAGTCTTCGAGGGGCTGGATGGGCCAGTCGGGGATCGCTTCCGTACGGTAGTGCATGGGGAAGACGACTTTCAGGTTGGGCAGCGCTTTGGCCACGGTCAGGGCCTCCTTGGGGCCGATCGTGAAGTGACCGCCTACAGGGAGCAGCGCCACCTCGACTTCGTGCAAGGGTTTGCTCTGCTCGTTGTTCAGGGTGTGTCCAAGATCGCCCAAGTGCGCCATGACGATGCCGTCGACCTCAAAACGGAAGATCACATCGCGACCACGCTTGCGTCCTCCCTCCGTGTCGTGGTATGCGGGAATGCCCCGGAGTTTGATCCCTTGGACCGTACGCTCCCCCATGCCGCGTACGACTTCAGGGGAGCCTGTCACCCGTTCCACGGCGTTGTGGTCGAAGTGCTCGTGCGTGACGAGCACGATCTGCGCGGGCCCTTCAGGGGCCGGGTA
>PUMK01000246.1 GCA_003551325.1 Candidatus Acetothermia bacterium
CACTCCCTCTACTTGCGCCACATCCCGAGCCCGCCGGAGCAAGCGCAGTGCGATCCGCGGGGTGCCGCGCGCGCGGGAGGCCAGCTCCCGAGCGCCGTCTTCCGCCGCCTCGATGCCCATTCTTCCTGCCCCACGGAGCACGATAACCGCCAGCTCTTCAGGACTGTAGAAACCCATGCGGAAGGTCACCTCAAACCGATCCCGAAGCGGCGAAGTGAGCAAACCCTCTCGCGTGGTGGCACCGACCAACGTGAACGGGGCCACGTCCAGACGGATCGACCGAGCGTGCGGTCCTTCCCCAAGGACGATGTCCAGCTTGTAGTCCTCCATGGCTGGATACAAGACTTCTTCGACCGGTCGCCGCAGACGGTGAATCTCATCGATGAACAAGACGTCCCCTTGGGAGAGGCGCGTAAGGATGGCCGCCAAATCGCCAGGACGCTCGATCACGGGCCCTGAGGAAACTTTGATCCGGGCTCCCATGGCGTCGGCAAGGATGTGCGCCAAGGTGGTCTTCCCCAACCCTGGTGGGGAGAGGAGCAACACATGATCCAGGGGTTCGCCACGCTCTTTGGCTGCTTGGATATAGATTCCCAAGCGCTCCTTCACCCCATCTTGACCCACGAACTCCTCCAGGGTGCGGGGCCGCAGAGCACGAACGGGGCGCTCTATCTCCTGCTGCTCGGAACCGAGTGTGCGATCATCCATCCCTGATCCATTGTAGCCCTGTCGCCCACCGCCTCACCAGGCCAGGTTGCCCACACTGCCCATGGACGCCTACAATCCCAGGGACATGTCTTGGAAACTTATGCTGCTTTGCCTTGGCCTATGGGTGCCAACGCACTTGGTGATGGGGGGCTTCACAGGGGTGAGCTGTCTTGATTGGTCACCAGATGGCACACAACTGCTCTTCGCGCACAACGGAGAACTCCATCTCGGGGCCGCTCCCGACGGCCGTAGTCCCCGCGCTCTTGAGCAGACCATCGGCGTCGACTGGGCACGCTTTCACCCGTCTGGGGAGTGGATTGTCTACGTAACACCTTTCGAAGGAGGTTACGCCCTGTGGCGTCATCCGTTGAGCGAAGATGAGGAGCGTGCAAAGCTTCACGAATCCTCGTACCCTATGGCGCAACCTGTCATCGCCCCAAACGGCATCCGTGTAGCGTTCCTGTCCAATCGGGATGGACCATGGGACCTGTATCTCATGGATCTTGAGTCTGAGAAGGTCGACCGTCTCACCCATACGGATTGGCCGGTGAGTACACCGGACTTCTCCCCCGACAGCCGTAGCCTCGTGTTCGTGGGTTTGTGGGGTGAAAACTGGGATCTCTTCGTCGTGGACATCGAGCGCCGGGCGCTTGAGCGGATCACCCAGGACCCTTACTGGTACTGGACACCACGCTTCTCACCGGAGGGGGACTGGATCGCGATGGAATCCCGACGTGAGGGACAATCCGACATCTACGTGATCCGCAGGGACGGTGCATCGTTGACGCCGTTCACCCAGGACAGATGGCGCAATGCGTTCCCCACATGGTCGCCTGACGGGGACAGCATCGTCTACGCATCCAGTCGCGTGAGCGGTTGGGTGTTCATCGCGGAAGGCACTTACTGAGCTTGCGGGTCGTCGCGGTTGGACGCTTCGACGGTGTGCATCGGGGGCATCAGGCGCTTCTCGCCCATGGTCGCGCGGTGGCTCGAGATGCGCATGCACGTTTGGCTGCGTACACGTTCCCTTCAACGAGACCCTGTCTCCTCTCCACCGAGGCCAAACGTCGGGTGCTTGCGCACCATGCCGATGAGGTCATCGTAACCCTATGGGACGCCATCAAGAAGCTATCACCTGCCGACTTTCTGGGTTCGGAACTGGTCGAGCGCCTCGAAGCCCAGGCGGTGATCATGGGAACGGATCACAGATTCGGTCGCAATCGGGAAGGGGATGCCCTGTACGCCCGCACGCTGGCATCCAAACTCGGCATCGAGGTAGAGGTTGTTCCGCCGCTCCAGGAGGGAGGCTCTCCGATCAGCGCACGCCGCATTCGGCAGCTCCTACAACACGGAGAGGTCGGTGAGGCTACGACCCTGTTGGGTCGGCCTCCGATGCTGTCGGGAGCGCCCGTCAGCGGCACCGGCTTGGCCCGAAAGCTCGGGTACCCAACGGTAAACCTGGAGCTCGACCGAGAGCTTCTCAGGCCCACCCCCGGTGTGTACGCCGCCTGGGTACACCATCCCTCCGGCAACGCCCCGGCGCTCTTCTACATCGGCGATCGGCCGACGTTCCCCGCGCTTCCTGCTTCCGCCGAGGCGCACCTTCTGGAGACACCGTCACAGGCCCTGCGTGCACCCGTTGAAGTGCACCTGATCGCGTTCTTGAGGGAAGATCGCACATTCACATCCGTGGACACCTTGACGGCGCAGATCGGACGCGATCACGATGCAGCCTTGGACATCCTGGGCAAGACGCCTATGCCCCAGCCTGTGTTGATCTGATTCCCTGACGTACCCCGTAGCTCAACTCCGGCGGAGGAACTGGCGTGCCCCTGACAAGAAATCCTCCACAACCCCGAGGAACCTCCGCCAATGGAGCACAAGGGCCATCGCGATCCAGAAGAGACCTGCAAAGGCCACCGTCTTCTCGCCACGGAAGTATGCCAGCACGAACGGCCCGAAGACCCACGGAACCGCAAGCAACATCGTCAGCGCCTTGAACTTGAGAAACTCTCCCGCCCGACTGTGGGCCAACAGCACCATGGGAACCGCGATCGCCAAGTATGCCAACCCCAGCCCCCGGGCGACCAATCCCGTGACCACGAGGAACACCGCCGAGCACAACACCATCGACATGTCGAACTCGAACTCATGCTCGCCCACCCACGAGGGCTCAAGCTCCATCCTGCGTGCCAAGCGACCATCGAACAGGTCGGTTGTCCAACCGAGGAGGAGCAACCACAGCACCGACGGCAAGGCACTCTCGCCCGCAGGGATCAGCCCCAAGATCGCAAGCCCGATGATCCCCCGGCTCATCGTAAGCAGATCCGGAATCCGTCGTTTCTTCATAGGCGTGGCTTCATTATACACAAAAGCTAGTTACCGATACGGAGCCCTTCATCCTGGGGCGCAAACACCACACGCGCTTTGGCAAACGCGGGTACCTCCACGAGCAGTCGAATCCCGGTAAGATCGAGCTGAACGCCCACACGAAGGCAGCCCTCGAACAATCTCCCCACGTCCGCCCCCAACTGCACCCACCGACCACCGAGCCAATCGTACTCTCCCGACAAGCGCGTGCTCCACGTGTCGCCAAGCGCCCATCGAACCTCACCCACCGTCCGCTTCAGTGCCCAGGGAGCCACGCCCACGCGCGCTCCACCGGTGATCGAGAACGCTTCCCCAGCCCATGAACCGCGCAACAGGAGATCATCCCAGCGCCAGGGGTCAGTTTTCACGCCTCCCCTCAGGGAGAGCGCGTGGTCGTCCGTTGACCACGAGAACTCCCACGCGCCACGATCAAACACCAGTGGAACCGGTGAGAACGAGAACTCCGCTCGCACGGACGGTCCCCGTAGAGACCACGTCCCCAATAGGGGTGCCTCCCCGGTCGTGTCCCATGCCAGGGACACCTGCTGGGTCCAATCGGCGCCGCGGCCGACAAGCCCAAGCGTGAACCGGCTCACCGGAGGTGCAGCATCAAACGCAAACGGGGAACGCCCAAACGACAGACGACCCCGATAGGAAAGCCTTAGATCCGACAGACGAATCTCGGGGTTCGCTTCCAGCGTCACACGTTGCACACTGTGGTAGAGATCCAGCCCCACCCCCAAGGGCGTGCTCAACGTCAACGGACCCGCTTCCCACTTGCGCGACCAGTTCATGGAGACGCCGCTTCTGACGTCCACAAGCTCTCCCTCCACGAACCGGCCCGTGTCCAGACGCACGCCGACTTCGCCACCCCACCATTCCCCAATCGTCCCGGATAGGATGGCGTGCGGCAGGCGTTGGTAGATCAGTTCTCCATCCCTCTCAACGCTCCCCCAACGCGTAGACCAGGTCCAGGGTCCGAGGTCGCCGCCCACATCCGCCAGCACACTTCCTTCGGCAAGGCTCAGGCGTGTCCTCCAACGTCCCCATGATGCTTCTCCACGTGCACTGAGTTCGGCCCTATCCATGGTGAGGCGAAGCTCCCCAGCCTCCCACAACACGTCGAGCGAAGGGTCCACACGGCCAGCCCAGGGAAACCACTTCAGCCCAACCGCACCCCATAGCTCCTCGTGAAGCGTCCACGGGATGTACCAGCGCACGAACCACTCACCTGCTTCTCTCCCGAACTCGGGGAACATCGGCGATGCTTCCTCTCCAAGGCGCGCGGCGTACACGGGGAGCCAACCCGTACGAAGTCCGAAGGACAACAGGGTCACGTTCTGCGCATAGAGCCACCGCTGTGGCAAAAGGACGAAACGTGCCGCCTCAGCACTGTAGGGAGCGCCGTCCAGGCAGGGACACGTTGTGAACTGCACGTCACGCGCTTCCAGCCGCGATAACTCCCCCTCGAGGAACGAAGCCCTTCCCCAATCCCCTGTGAACTGAAGGACTTCAGTCTTCTCCGGCCCTTCGAATCCGGATGAACCCTCGAACACCTCGGCAACAGCATCCTTGAGCCGACCCTGCTCGTCGAACCGAGCGGAGATGCGCTGGGCACGAAGCTCCACATCCAGCCCCACGAGTTGCGCGCCCCGCACTTCCATCCTCCAACCATCTTCTTCCCGAACACCCTCCACCTGATCAGCGGTGAGCTCGTAGTCCGGCAAGACAGCGGCGACCCCTCTTGCGGTGAACGACGCCCCTTCGACGCCCAACACCATGTGCTGCGCTGTCATGGATTCGAAGGGGAGGTCTACAGCCATGACTCCGCAGCCCAGGAGCAGAACCATCAACGCTGCAGCGGTCACACCCCGAGACCGGCGGCGGTCCGTCCACAGAAGCAACAGCACACCGACGATGGCGAGCACGATATGTGGGAGCCATCCGCCCAGCGAAGCGGGTAGCATACCCCGGCGGGCCATCGTGCGCGACCATATCTGCATCCCCTGAGCACCTGCCACCAACATGAACCCAGCGATCGCCGCAACCGCACGACCGCGTCGCCCAAGCAACACGCCCAACGGTGCACCGAGAAGCGCGAATACAGCTGCCGCTGCGATCACTGCGAGTTTTGAGTGGTACTCCACAACAAGGTGTCGTGGGTCGAGACCCGAACGCACAAACAGATCGATGCGTTCCGAGAGTTCGCGAAGCGACATCTCCCCTGGAGTCTTGCCCCCCAACACCGCCTGCTGCACATCATCTCCGATCTCCAGTGTCAACCCCCGGAAGCGGGTCATCTCCTCGAGCACACCATCCTGGCCGAATCTGAGGAGCCTTCCTTCCTCCAGCATGAGGTCGCCACCGAGGAACCGCCCTGTCTCGGCGGTGAGCACTGTTGGAAAACGCCCTTGTGGAGGGAATACCCGTCCACTCAGATCGTAGACGACGATGCCCAGAGCCCGATCTTCTTCATAGCTCTGTATGTAGTAGAGTTCCCCTTCACTGCCGCGGAAGAACACGTGCTCCTGCATTGCGGGGACCTCTCCCCTGTAGAGCACCGTCAACAACTCCCTACGATATGCGGCTTCTGCGGCCGGCACGACGAGCTCTCCAACC
The DNA here is from genome assembly GCA_003551325.1 of Candidatus Acetothermia bacterium. Taxonomy (GTDB): domain Bacteria; phylum Bipolaricaulota; class Bipolaricaulia; order Bipolaricaulales; family Bipolaricaulaceae; genus B1SED10-245. The sequence goes on from PUMK01000246.1 coordinate 5,698, forward strand.
ACGTAGGCCAATCCGCTTACCCCTACACCGAACACAACAAACGGCAAGAGCACGCGGCGTATCGAGTAACCCACTGCCTGCAGCGCCAGCAACTCCCGGTCTGAGACCAGCCGGCCAAGCGCCAAGAACGTTGCCAGCATCACGCTTGCAGGAAGCGCCAACGTGACGAGACTGGGCAGCTTCAGGGACAGGAGCCGCAGCATTGTACCAGCGTCCACCCCGCGAGCGAGGAACACGTCGGACAACGACAACACGAGTTCCAGGCCTATGAACACG
>PUMK01000190.1 GCA_003551325.1 Candidatus Acetothermia bacterium
AGGATACCTGTTGAGGGCTCCGGTGAGTGGAACATAGGCCCCGAGCGCTCGGTGGGAGCACCCGATGGGCTGTGCGACACGTGTAGCGGGGCAAGGCGCGACGTTCTGTTTGGGGGATTCGATTTGGCCCTCCCGTACGGAGTGGTCCCCAGCGGCCTCAAGGTGACCCTCTGGGGGGGGCGCATCAGGGCGGAGAACCCGCTAAGCGTCCAACTCGCCGTGAACGGCGCCCCACGAGGGGACCTCAGGCAGGTGTACTTCCCTGAAGGCAACTGCGCCTCTGTAGGGGCACGCTCTCTGGGGGGGGAAACCGACACATGGGGCATCGAGCTGACCGACACGGTGATCGCCTCGGATCTCGAAGTCCGCGTCAACTCGGGAGGCGATTTTGGTTGGCGCTACATCGACGCTGTGAGGGTCGACGTCTACTTCACAAAGCCGTACTGCTATGTCCGTTTCGATGGGGAGCTCGACTTCACTCCTGGTAGCAGAGACCAAGTGGAGGATCCGTCGTACGTGGGTGTCGTATCCACTGCTTCGCTTCCGTTCTCCGTCGACACCAACCTAGCGTGGTGCGACTTCACCCTGGGCTTCACGCCCTTTCAGCGCGAACACCACACACTGCCCACCACGATGACCTATTCCTTCGGAGACCAAAGGAACGTCGAGCTGAGGGGTCCAGTCTATGCCGCGCCGTTGACCGCACGCCGGGGCGAACACGAGGGTTCGCTCTACCTGACGGTGGCGCGAAGCGGACACACCGATCCTGCCGGTACCTATGAGGCGACGGTGTACCTGAAGTGTGTCGGTCTCTAGAGGTGTCCTTCGCCACCCTCCAGGGGCCTCATGCCCACGACATCGACGAGACTGAAGGCCACCGCGCGGCTACTCTCGGACGTTGGCAATGTACTGCCCAGCCGTAAGATGGTCTCCTCCGAAGTCCACCACCCCAAGGATCAGATACTCGCCAGGGGGAATCTCAAGCCCTTCGAACGCGTGGGAGAACACGCGGCGCGCCCCCGGCAGCACAACCCGCTCGCTGGGGACCACATGCCGTGCCAGCGTTTCCCCTTCGGGATCCCGGATCTCGAAGTACACCGTACACCGCGCTACATCTTCCGATAGGTTCTGGAAGGTTGTCTCAATCAGAAGCTGACGCGTTCCGTCTTCCTCCAACACGCCCCGCACACGCATGTCCATGACCTGGCCGGCAGGGGCCGGTGGATCCGGCTCACGCTGGAAGATAGAGAATCCGTAACTCACCTCAAGACGTGCGAGGAACCCCAGCGCTCCTTCATCATCCGACTCTAGCGCAACCTCCTCCGTGGATTCGGGGGTAACGATGAGCGTTGCCCAACGAGGGCCATGGGCTTCAGGTGGCAATGAGATCGTGTAGCTCACCCTACGTGTTGCGCCAGCTTCCAGCGTCATCCGCTCCGGTGTGAAGGTGATGTGATCGGCGAGACTGTTCTTCCCCAGGGATCCGGGCATCAAGGTGATGAACGCTCCCGTCTCCCCGAGCAGAAAATCGAACACCGCCACGTTCAACGTGGTGGTCCGCTCTCCCAGATTCGTAACCTCAAAACTCCCCGAGCGACTCTCCCCCACCCCCACCTCTTCCCACACCACCATCGGGTTCAGTGAAATGGGCGGAAGCTCCACCGCCGCCGCACCGAAGACAACGCTCACCAACGCTGCTCCCGTGAGCGCCATACTGGACAGCCACCTCATGGTGCTGCACTCCCCTCACGATCGTTGCATCCAAGCTGTCTCCGTTCCAAGATGGCATCTCCTTCCTACGAGAACGATCCACCGCAGAATACCCGAGGGAGGCCGGTACCTGCGCCGGCCTCCCTCCGGATTGCTCAGTGAAGTCTAGAGATCCGCAGTGACCGTGAGCTCAACGTGAGCCCGATAGGTGCCTGATGGATCGCTCAAACCGCTTCGCGTGACTCTGAGACGAAGAGTGCCCGAGTAGTCACCCGGCTCGAACTGACCAAGCGACCCCCCTTCAGGGAGTTCATAAGAGAAGATACTTATGCCCATTTCGCCGTCCTTCCAATGGCCACCCATGGCCGTCGTCTCAAGGGTGACTGTCTCCAGGTCAACATGAGTAAAGGGGCTGCCTGATAGCGATACCCCTACAGCCGGATAATGGTTCGTTGTAAGATTCCAGCCTAGTATCTCTGTCCTGGCGTCCCCCCTATAGTTCGGGTCTTGCACGTCGTCCAAATCCTCGACGAATACCAGCTCTGTGCTGTCAACCGTAAGGACCACCCACGAACCGATGGTGAACTCGGCGTCCACCCTTCCCACGATATCGTCTTCTGTCACATCCCCATCCCAGTAACCAGCCATCGCTGTCAGGCCCATCACCAACATTGCCGCAAACGCCAGTGTTGCTACACGCTTCATCAAGAACCGACCTCCTTACAAGGGTTTGTAGGTTTTGCCCTTCTCTGTAGGAGGTTTCGGTAGCCCAGCCACCCTTCAACGGGTCTGTGACTTTGCGTCCCCGCCTTCCAGCGGGTTTGCCCTTTCGACCCTCGATCGCGTTCTGTTCGATCCCACCTCCCCGGAACATCGGGAAGGTTGTGTGCAGCATGGTTGACGGTTGTCACAAACAAACACCTCCCCGTTCATCTCGGAGGTGTTTCGGCAGCCAGGCTGCCTCCGCGCTTGTAGGCCCTTTGCTTTGCGCCCCCGGGTCACCCCGGGTTTGCCCTTTCGTTCACCTAGTTGCTAGCATCATAGCACGTAGTAAGAATGTCGTCAAGTGTTAGAAATTACATTCGGAAAGGCTTCACATATGTAGGGCTGGATGCGATAACAGCATCTTATCATACGCAACGTCTCCTCGCGTGTCTAAGTGTTCGAGAGGGTCCCCCGCTTGGTGCATGACGCCGGGGTCTCCGCATGCGCCCCTTCCAGTTCGCTGTGTGAGGTGTTGCAAGGTTCCACGTTGGCGTCCCTCGCTCTGCCCATCTGGAGGGGTGTGCGTCGAAGGGGCTTCCGGAATCGCTCAATCGTTTTTCGAAAGCTACAATGGACATGATGAGACGTGGTTTTTGCTCGGGGCCGCCTGAGGGGAGCGTTGAGGACTTCACGCTGCGGGACATCCCGCTCTACGCACGCAAACTCCTTCTTGGGCCGATCGATCCTGGGCTTCCCTCTTCGTTTCGGCGTCAGCCTCTCCCGACAGCGGTTTCTCGATCAGATGTGGTCCGTTTGACGCTGGTCGGTGACATCATGTTCTGGCGGCGCATGCCCCGAGACGCATGTGGTCTCTACGCACGGCTTCCCCGTGCCCTCCGTGAGACCGACCTCACCCTGGCCAACCTGGAGTTCCCCGTGTCTCCGAGCAGCAGAGCGAGCGGATTCCCCCGGTACAATGGAACCACAGCCTATTTCAAGCGGGTTGTGACACCTCTGGGGGCACGAGCGCTCAGCGTGGCCAACAACCACTGCCTCGACCAGGGGCCGCGCGGTCTCATGTCCACCCTTGAGCTGTTGGAGGCCGAAGGGGTGACCGCATTGGGCGCCAGTACGGACGGTCAGCCTTTCCGCGTGCTCGATGCGGCCGGACGCCGGGTCGCCCTGACAGCGTACACGTACAGCACGAATGGCCGCCCTCTACCCAAGACCCCTCGCGTCCACCGGCTGCGGCTCAATGCCTGGTCGCCCGAGGGCAGAGGGGAGGCGGAGCTTCTCGAGGTGGTCAGGGCCATGCGTGGTTCTGCGGACGTCGTTGTCCTCAGCCTGCACTGGGGGTTTGAGTACGAACGCAGTCCGCGGTCATCTCAGGTCGCCCTTGCCCACACGCTCATGGATGCTGGGGTCGACGTTATCGCCGGACACCATCCACACGTTCTCCAACCGGCTGAGAGCTACCGAGCATCCGACGGGCGAACATGCTTGTGTGCGTACTCGCTTGGGAATTGGACCACTGCGATGCTGCCGAGATACGCGCGGGTCACGGCTGCAGTTCGGGTGCACATGGCGCCCGGAATCGGGTGCGTCGCGCTCGATGCGTATCCGCTCTACTTTTCCCGCCAAGGTCCGACGTTCCGGCCGCTTGAGGGGCACCTGCCCCTCTCCCTCAGGCGCTTGGTTCCCGCAAGCCTGCGCAGGCGTAGTGTGCCACCGATTGAGCCACGAGGGGATCGTTTCCCTAACGAGCGACAGCTCGGCCACGGCCATCTCGGTGATCACGATCGCAGAGCCGACTGCTCCCAGTAAGTGCAGTACGTATACCCTGCTTCTGCCCCTTCCGAGCGATCCGCCTCGATCAACGGCCCTTCCTTCGCTTGAAGCCGTACAACACTTCATCGGCACGATGCAGCAACGCCTCGGGGGTGACGTCGGGCTCGGCCTGCGGATCCCAGATCGTCGAGCCCATGGTCAGGCCGAACCCCAGGTCCCCGAGCCGTGCGGATGTGGTCCACAGGCTGATCGCTTCCTGCAACCGCTCGATGATCTCACCAGCCTGGGTTGCCATCCCGGGGAGGAGGATCACGAACTCCTCTCCTCCGTAGCGGAAGATGTAGCCGTTGTTGCCGACGCCTTCCTGGAGCAGCCCGGCGATCTCGCGCAACACCTGGTCGCCCTTGCTGTGCCCGAAACGGTCGTTGACGACCTTGAACTGATCGATATCCGCCATGATGACCGAGATGGGGTGACCGTGTCGCTTGGCTCCTGCCATCTCCCGCTCCAGGACCTCGCCCATGTACCGGCGGTTGTAGAGCCCGGTGAGCGCGTCACGCGTCGCCTGCTCCCTTAGCTCCCCCTCCAACCGCAGCTGCTCGAGCCCGTTGCGCAGGTGCATGACCAGGATCTCCGCCAGGGAGACATCGGCGCGGGAGAACGCGTTCTCGGACTCCGAAATGGCTTGGAACACACCTTCCTGTCCTATGGGGACGGTGATCACGGAGAGTGGGCTGGTTCGCGTGGGTTTGGCGTTGGGGAAGTCCCTGACGTCGCCCCACAATGTCTTCCCGGTTTCCCATACCTTCCCGACGAGCCCTTCTCCGCGACGCATGGGCCGGCCGATGCTCTCCGCTCCCGCCGAGGAGGCTACTGGAACCATCCATGCCCCTTCGGCCAGGCCCACATTGCACACGGACATGCCCAGCACACCCGAGGCGGTGTTCACGGCGGTCTGACAAAGTTCCTGGGCATCCTGGCACCGATCCATCTCCGCCGCCGCGAGGTGCAGATCCTGAAGCTTCTTGGAGAGCACTTCCAGTTCCCGGTTGCGCTGCGCGATCTCCTGTTCGGTCTTCGTCTGCTGCGTGATGTCGCGGTTGATGGAGAGCGTTACCGGACGCCCGCGATACTCCACCACGGTGACCGCACACTCAGTGACGTAGAGGGCTCCGTCCTTGCGGCGCTTGACCTCCTCGAAGCGGGCGAGTTCGCCTGACCTGAGGAGGGAGATAGCGTTCTGGTACGTCACTACAGGTTCTTCGTGGGCGAGGTCGTGCATCATGTTCATCCCGATGAGTTCGTCGCGGCTGTAGCCCGATTGACTGCACGCCGCTCGGTTGACCTCGAGGATCGTGCCGTCGAACTCCACGATGTAGACCGCATCAGCAAGCTGTTCGAACAGACGGCTGAACAACCCCTCAAGCTTGACCAACTGCTCGCGCTCAACGACCGCCTGAATCGCAACGGCAATCTCCTCCTGTGCAACCTCCAGCCGTTGGATGTCCTCGTCGGTAAAGGCGTCGGGATCCTCCACGTTGTCGAGGTTGAGGTACGCGATCACGTTTCCCCGAGCGGCAATCGGGAAGAACAGGGTGGAGCGGATGGGACCAAGGGACGCCAAAACGAAGGCGTTTGGAGACCGGAGCGCCCCGGGCTGTCCTTCACGGGGCTCACGGAGGACCGCTGGCCGGAAGAGGTCGTCCGATAGTTCCAGTCCCTGCGAGGCGGGCAGGGTGACTCCTCGCAGCTTCTCCATCGGCCAGCCG
>PUMK01000192.1 GCA_003551325.1 Candidatus Acetothermia bacterium
ATGGGAGGCGACCCCTATGCTGCCTCCGGAACTCGTGCTCTTGCCAAAGTGGTTCCCGATCAACCTGTACGCGTTTGCCTCTTGGGCACGGGGCACGATCTTGCCCTTGGCCGTGGTGCGCGTGAAACGCCCAGTCTACCCGCTTCCGGAAGAGGCGCGCGTGGATGAGTTGTTTCCGGCGGGGAAGGAAGCCGCTGACTACACGCTGCCGGCGAAGCCCGGTGCTTGGGCCGCGCTGTTTCGGGTTGCCGATCGCCTCATGCGGCTGTGGGAGCGCCTCCCGTGGAGGCCTCTACGCAAGCGGGCTCTACAGGCGGCTGAGGCGTGGATCCTGGCCCGGCAGGAAGCGGATGGCTGCTGGGGTGGCATTCAGCCGCCGTGGGTGTACTCCCTGATCGCCCTTCAGACACTCGGACACGACGTCCGGAATCCGTGTATGCGCCGGGGAATTGCTGGTTTCGAACGCTATGCGATCCGCGAAGACGGTACCTTCAGGCTACAGTCGTGCATCTCCCCTGTGTGGGACACGGGGCTGGCGCTGCTCGGACTCCTCGACGCTGGACTCCCAGCCGATCACCCGGCACTCGTGAGAGCCGGCGCGTGGCTCATCGACGAGCAGATCTTTGTCGGCGGAGACTGGCAGATGCGCTGCGCAGCCCCCCCTGGGGGGTGGGCGTTCGAACTGGACAACGATGTATACCCCGATACCGATGACACCGCGGTTGTGCTCATGGTATTGGACCGACTGGAACTACCGGAAGAGGCCAAAGCATTTGCGCTTTCGCGTGGAAAGCGCTGGCTTGTGGGCATGCAATCCCGGGGGGGCGGCTGGGGGGCGTTCGACCGCAACAACACCCGTACGTTCCTACGGAAGATCCCGTTCGCCGATTTCGGCGAGCTGCTCGACCCACCATCAGCGGACGTAACGGCCCACGTGGTGGAGTGCTTGAAACAACTCGGTGACCGCGCGGACCAACGCGCGGTGGCACGAGGGGTGAAGTACCTGCTCAGGGAACAGGAAGAGGACGGTTCCTGGTATGGCCGGTGGGGCGTCAACCACATCTACGGCACCGGTGCGGCAGCCCCCGCGCTGGCCGCCTGCGGTGAGTCGCCCGCCTCACCAGCAATGAAGAGGGCCAGTGCTTGGCTCCTCGGGAAGCAGAACGATGACGGCGGATGGGGAGAAGACGTCCTGAGCTACCATCGAACGGAGCTGCGGGGAACCGGGGTGTCCACCGCATCGCAGACCGCTTGGGCCCTGATGGCCCTGTTGGCCGCCGGTGTGCGGGGAGAACCCATCGAGCGAGGCGTGGCTTACCTTGTTCGCACGCAGACGGCTGCGGGAACCTGGGAGGAGGAAGCGTTCACCGGCACAGGCTTTCCCACAGACTTCATGATCCGCTACGACCTGTACCGTCACTACTTCCCCCTGATGGCGCTGGGAAGGGCCCGGGGTGCATTGCGATGACGATCGAGCTGGCCCAGGTGTACGGCTTCTGCCCCGGTGTCCGCCGCGCCGTGGAGATGGTGAACCGCCATCTCCACAGTGATGGGCCGTTGGCGACGTTGGGCGCGATTGTCCACAACGCACAAGTGGTCGATGCTCTCGCGGCCCGTGGGGCACGCGTTGCGGAGGATCTGGAGAGCGTCCGCGAACCAGCCGTGGCCATTACCGCGCACGGGGCAGGTAAGGCGCTGTACCAGGAACTCGCCAGGCGCGACCTCGAGCTCGTTGACACCACCTGCCCCATCGTCAAGCGAGCTCAGGAGGCAGCAAAACATCTGGCAGAGAACGGTTACGCAGTGATCATCTACGGAGAGGCGGCACACCCGGAGGTGAAGGGCCTCCTGAGCTGGACAGAGGGCTGGGGACATGCCACGCTGGACCCCAACGCCGTCCCCCCGCCTCGCGGGGGAAAGCTCGCGGTGATCTCGCAGACCACCAAGGGCCAGGAGGCCTTCTGGACCTTTGTCAAACACATGGTGGAACGCATGAAGACCAACATACAGGAGATGCACGTCGTGGACACCACGTGCCCGGAAACCGGGAGGCGCTACGACAGCGCGCGGGCGCTGGCTCAAAGGGTGGACGCCATCCTCGTGGTGGGTTCGCGCAACTCCGCGAATACCCGGAAGCTCGCCGAGACATGCCAGGAAACGGGTGTACGCACGCATTTCATCGAATCCGCAGATGAGATCGAAGGGCGCTGGTTCAGCGGCGTGGACAGGGTGGGGGTGACGGCCGGGGCGTCGACCCCGGACGAAGCAATCGAACAGGTGATCGACCGCCTCAGGGCGTTGCGTAGAGGAGGGGTGTGACATGAAAGCTCCAACAAGCGTGCACCGGATGGTGCGACCACAGGTACAGACGTTGTCGTTCAGCGTGCTGCCCGACCGGGCACCACAACTCATCGACATCACGGAGAAGGTGGAACAGCTCATCGCACAGGCCGGTGTCTCCTCGGGGTTTGCTGTCGTCTTCTGCCGACATACCACCGCGGCCATCCGCATCAACGAGAACGAGCCGCTGTTGCTCTCCGACATGGAGGCGTTCCTCGAGCGTGTGGCGCCGAGAGAACACAACTACCGGCACAACGACTTCTCGATCCGCACCCACAACATGACCGAGGATGAGTGCCCCAACGGCCACGCACATTGCCAACACCTGCTGCTGGGGGCCTCGGAGATCGTGCCCCTTCAAGAGGGGCGGCTGTCGCTGGGCCGTTGGCAGCGGTTGTTCTTGGTGGAGCTTGACCGACCAGGTCGCGAACGTGAAGTGCTGGTGCAGGTGTTCGGTTGCGCATGAGCAGCGAAGGGGAACGACTCCGCGAGGTTCCGCCAGCAGAGCGTGTGCTGTTGCTCCCCCATTGCCTCCGCCCCAGTGCCACCTGTCCCGGTAGGCCTTCCAAGGAAGGGTTTCAGTGCCCCGAAGACTGTCAGGAACCTTGCGCTATCCGTCGTCTCAAGGAGGAGGCGCTGTCCTTGGGCTATAAGGCCGTGTGCATTGCTCCAGGAGGCGCACTGGCATTGCGCTTTCTGAAAGCCCAGGAACCCAAAGGCGTGGTGGCCATTGCCTGCCACAAGGAACTCGCTGAGGGTGTGGAAGCCGTAGAAGAACTGGAAGGGCCCGTCCCGGAAGTTGCCACCCTTCCTCTCTCCGAAGACGGCTGTGTGGACACCAAGGTCGACCTCGACGCGGCGCTCGAGCTCCTGCGACGCGGCGTTGAGGTCCGTTAACCGTCCTGGCCCGCGTGCAGGCGCTGCCCGCCACGCCGCTCTCCTGCCCCGTCCGATGATCCGTGCTCGTCAGTAGAGCGGCAACGAGGGATCCACATCGTTGGCCCAGGCGTGGAGGCCGCCCTTCAGGTTCCGCACAGCCTCGAACCCATCCTGCCGCAACATGCTCAGCGCCCGCGCCGAACGCACCCCTGTACGACAGATGAGCACGATCATCTGGTCGCGTGGCAAATCCGTCAGACGTCCCTTGAGTTCACGGAGGGGAATGCGGCGCGCTCCCTCGATGCTGGCGATCGCCCACTCCCCGGGTTCGCGCACATCGAGAAGGAGGATCCGGTCTCCTCGATCGAGGCACTCTTTGAGCCGACGAGGGCTGATCTCCCACTCGGGCGCGAGGTCGTCGGCTACCTGGGCCGTGCGGCCGGGCACGCCGCAGAACACGTCGTAGTCGATGAGCTCCGTGATGGTCGGGTGTGCTCCGCAGACGGCACAACCTGGAGCTTTGGCGACGGTAACGTGGTCCATACGTTGCTCCACAGCATCGTACATGAGGAGCACACCCACAAGAGGCTTGCCCACACCAAGGATGAGCTTCAGGGCTTCTGTCGCCTGAACGGTACCAATGACGCCCGGCAGGACACCCAGAATTCCGGACTGGGCACACGTCGGCACCATCTCTGGCGGAGGAGGCACGGGGAAGAGACAGCGATAACAGGGACCGCTCCGCGCGTCAAAGACCGAAGCCTGGCCCTGGAAACCGGAGACCGCACCGTAGATGTTGGGCTTCCCCGTCAGCACACACAGGTCATTGGACAGATAACGGGTGGGGAGGTTGTCCGATCCGTCGATGATGATGTCGTAGGGTTCCGCTAGGCGCATCGCGTTGCTTGCTACGAACGGTTCATCCAGCGCGTCGACGTGGATCGAAGGATTCAGATCGAGCATACGCTGCCGTGCCGAGACCACTTTGCGCTCGCCGATCGTGCGCGTCGCATGCAGGACCTGCCGGTGAAGATTCGACGCCTCGACCACGTCGAAGTCCACGATTCCAATCCGCCCGACACCAGCGGCCGCAAGGTAGAGCGCCACAGGGCTACCAAGGCCACCCGTTCCAATCAGAAGAACACTTGCCCGACTCAGCTTGCGCTGTCCATCCAGTCCGACCTTGTCAAGGACGATCTGGCGCGCGTAGCGAACGATCGCGTCGTTGGACAGAGGTGGCATCTGGTCGATCATCGCTCCTCCCATGGCTGCCGGGGGCATCTTCCTATGACCACTGCCCCCTTGATCAGGATTCATTGTACCGCTCAACGATACTCACACCTCTACGCGGCGCCCGATCGCGGGTTGACGCACAGCGCACCGAACAGTAGGATCATTTCGCAAGTAGACGCTATGAAGCGCAATAAGAAGAAGCCACGCCGGATCCTGACCGCCCATCGACGCCAGATGACGCTGGAAAGGGTGCGGGAACGTGGTGTGGTGAAAACCTCGGAACTGTCGCAGGCATTCGCCGTATCCGCCATGACGGTGCGCAATGACCTCAACGCACTTGCCGAGCAGGGTTCTCTGGTCCGTATCCACGGCGGCGCCATGGCCAAGGGCTGGCTCACCAACGAACCTTCCTACCAAGAGAAGACCGCCCTCCAGCTGGAGGAGAAGCGGGCCATCGGCACCAAGGCTGCTCAGCTCATCAAGCAAGGCATGGCTGTGTTCATCGGAAACGGCACCACCACGATGCACACGGTACACACCCTCGTCAAGCATCCGCCAGGCCGTTTCCGCGCGTTCACCAATGCGCTCAACCACGCCATGGAGCTGACCCAAGTCCCTGACGCCGAAGTCTACGTACTGGGGGGCTATCTTCGCGGGGTGTCCTACGCCCTCGTCGGGAGCCTGGCCAGAGGAGCACTATCCGGTATCTACTTCGACCTTGCGCTCCTCGGAGCCAACGGGGTCAGCGCCCAGTACGGCGTCACAATCCCTTCGCTCGAAGAGGCGGAAACCGTAGCCGAAGTCGTCCAACGCGCCCGCCGCACCGTGCTGCTGGCTGATCACAGCAAGTTCGGCGTGGTGACACACGGTAAGGTCGCCGCCCTGCATGATGTCACGACCCTGGTCACCGACGATCGCCTCAGTGAAGACCACGTGAGGACCGCTCAGCAGATGGGTGTAGAGGTGGTTCTCGCCCCCCCCCAGCCTTCGACGAACCGCAACAGCTGACGCGACACCGCTTCTCGCGGTTGGCTTTCCAAATCTACTTCTCCGCCTCCGCAAACGCCTTCACCAGATAGCGCTGCATGAATATCACAACGAGGACGGGCACCGTGATCGTCAGCACAGCCGCGGCCATCACCACCCCCCACTCCGTGGCTGCTTCGGGCCCCCCGAGCATCTTCACCAGACCAATGGCCACGGTCTCCATCGACCCTCTGGTGGTGATGAGAAGCGGCCACAAATACTGGTTCCACCCGTAGAGGAACAGAATGACGAACAGCGCAGCGATGTTGGGCCGGATGAGGGGGAGCACAACGGACCACAGGCAACGCATGGGACCAGCACCGTCGATCTTGGCGGCATCGAGGAGGGAACGGGGCAGCGCACGCAGGTGTTGGCGCAGAAGGAGCGTACCAGTGGTGGAAACGATCCACGGAAGCGCGAGCCCGGCGAACGAGTTCATCAGCCCGAAGTCCGTGGCAATGCGGTACGTCTGGAACATCCGCACCTC
>PUMK01000170.1 GCA_003551325.1 Candidatus Acetothermia bacterium
CGGTCAGCCACCGGCCGCCCGTTGCGGGGTGATCCGGTCCGAGCAGGTCAATCTGCGGACGACCTTCCTCGTCCTGCGCCTGCGCTACTTCCAAAAGAGCTTGCGGGAGGCGCCGGTCCTGGCCGAGGAGACGCTCGTGTGGGGCTTTTCGGGCATCCCTCCCGACATCGAGCCCATCCCTCCCGACAGGGCAGCTGAGTGCCTGGACGAACTCCGGCCCAGCGCCAACGTGTCCCCCGAGGAAAAGCGCCGCCTGCTCGAGGAGACCCTGGGCTGGCAAGGGAAGCTGCAGGATCACCTGGCCCAGGTGGCCCAGGCCCGCGCCGAGGAACTCGAGGCGATGAACCGCCGTTTGCGCGAGCACGTCTCGGGGCTTCCCATCCGCGTGGAGCCGCACCTTCCGCCGGACCTCCTCGGCGTCCTCGTGGTCCAGCCGGTGCCCCAAGGGGTGGCCCGATGAAGGCGGTCACGCTGCGGCTCGAGGGCGGCGTCCTCGGCCCGGATGTCCTCGAGAAGCTCACCGAGCTTCCCGGCCAGAAGCCCAAGGACTTCGGAATCGACGGCCGCCAGACCCTCGTCGACTACGCTTCTGCGGGATGGGCTCATGTTCGCAGATACTGGGCCGCCTACCAGAGCCGACTTCACTACGCTAAGGCAGAGTCCCTCACGACAGTCACCCGCGAGCAATGGGTGATTCCGCTCCTTGAGGTTCTGGGCTACAGCCTTGCCTACCAGCGCTCCGGAGCCATTGTGGACGGGGAGATCTACCCCATCTCCCACCGGGCGGGCGACGGGGAAGAAGCGCCCCCGGTGCACATCGTCGGCTCCGACCAAGAGCTGGGCAGACGCCCGCCGGCGGGCCGCGGCCGCAAGTCCCCGCACGCCCTGCTCCAGGAATACCTGAACCGGACCGAGCACCTGTGGGGCATCGTCACCAACGGCCGCACCTTGCGCATCCTGCGCCAGGCCCCCTACATCGCCCGCCAAGCCTACATCGAGTTCGACCTTGGGTCCATGCTCGATGGCAACCAGTTCGACGAGTTCATCCTCCTTCTGCGCCTGGCCCACCGCACCCGTTTCCCCCGGACCATGGCCGACGCCAAAGATTGCCTGCTCGAGCAGTACCACCAGCAGGCGATCGAAGAGGGCGGGCGCATCCGCGACGGCCTGCGCGACGCGGTGGAAAGGGCCATCGTGACCCTGGCCAACGGCTTCCTCCGCCATCCCAGAAACGAAGAACTCAGGGAAAGGGTGCGCACAGGAGACCTGACACCCCGAGAACTCTACCGCCAGCTTCTCCACCTTGTGTACCGCCTGTTCTTCCTCCTGGTCGCCGAGGAGCGCGGCCTTCTCTCCGAGGACCCGGTGTACCTCGACCATTACGGCCTGAGCCGTCTGCGCGGGCTGGCCGAGCACCGGCCGACGGCGCCACAGCGGTTCGACGATCTCTACCTCTCGCTGCGCACCCTGTTCCACCTTCTCCGCAAAGAGGAGCTCGCTCGGGAGCTTGGCCTTCCCCCGCTGAACGGCGACCTCTTCTCCCAGGTGGAGATGCGCGACCTGGAAAGCGCACAGCTCAGCAACGCCGACCTCCTTGATGCTGTATTTGGCCTCTCCTTCTTCACGCCACGTGAGGAGAAGGTGCGCCGACGGGTGAACTACGCCGCCCTCGATGTCGAGGAACTGGGAAGCGTCTACGAGAGCCTGCTCGAGTTCGAGCCCATGGTCAGCGTGAAGGGGGGTGTGCCGCGGTTCGAGCTGGGCGTGGGCACCGAACGCAAATCCACCGGCTCGTACTACACCCCGCGGGAGCTCGTACACGAGCTTGTGGAGTCAGCCCTCGTACCGGTGCTCGAGCGGCGCCTGGCCGACTGCACCACCGCGGACGAGAGAGAACGTGCGATCCTCTCCCTGACGGTGTGCGACCCGGCTTGCGGCTCAGGGCACTTTCTGCTTGCCGCCGCCCGCCGGCTGGGCCGCGAGCTTGCCAAGGCCCGCACCGAAGAGGAAGAGCCCCCGCCGGAGGAGACGCGCACGGCCACCCGGGACGTCATCGCCCATTGCCTCCACGGGGTCGACAAGAACCCCTTGGCGGTCGAACTCTGCAAGGTGGCCTTGTGGATCGAAGGCCACACCGAAGGCAAGCCGCTCACCTTTCTTAACCACCGCATCCGCTGCGGCGATTCCCTGGTGGGCGTCCCCGACCTTTCGGCCCTCGAGGAGGGCATCCCCGACGCGGCCTACAAGGCCGTTACCGGCGACGACAAGAAGCTGGCCAGCGCCATCCGTAAGGACAACCGCCGGGAACGAAAAGAGCGCCAGGCGGGGATGGTGCCCTTTGACTTCCGCAGCGACCTCGCCACGCTCGCCGACCAGGCCGCCGAGCTCACCGCGATCCCGGATGACCGCCCCGAGGACGTCGATCGCAAGCACACGCTGTACGACCAGCACCGCGCACGGGATACACGCTGGTGGCGGGACTGGATGGCCGCCAACCTGTGGACCGCTGCGTTCTTCGCCCAGCTCTCTTCAGGCAACCAAGCGCTGGTCCCCACGAGTGGGAAGCTGTGGGACTATCTCGCTCGCGGCCGCGGGGCGCTGTCCCCTCAGCTTCTCGCCAACGCCCAAACCCTTGCCGAGCGGCTCAGATTCTTCCACTGGCCCCTCGAGTTCCCCGACGTCTTCCAGAAAGGCGGGTTCGATGTTGTATTGGGGAATCCTCCGTGGGAACGCATCAAGCTTCAGGAGCAGGAGTTCTTCAGAACAAGGGACTCCGAGATCGCCGGGGCACCCAACAAGGCCGCGCGGGGACGACTGATCCGCCAGCTTCCCGATCGGGACCCAGAGCTGTGGGAGGAGTACCAGACTGCCCTCCACGATGCAGAGGCATTGGGGGAGTTTCTGCGGGAGGGCGGGCGCTTTCCCCTAAGCTCAAGCGGGGACATCAACACGTATTCCGTGTTCGCCGAACTCGGCCGATCCCTCATCGGGGAGGCAGGACGCGCGGGCATGGTTCTCCCCACAGGGATCGCCACCGATGACACGAACAAACGGTTCTTCGCCGATCTCGTTGAGCGCAGCGCGCTCGCCAGCTTGTTCGACTTCGAAAACCGCGAAGGTGTCTTCCCCGGCGTCCACAGAAGCTACAAGTTCAGCCTTCTCACCATGCGCAGCTCTCCTGACAGCGCGGCGATGGAGTTCGTCTTCTTCGCCACACACGTCAACCACCTCCGCGACCACCGGCGCCGGTTCACCCTGCGTCCCGAAGACTTCCGCATGCTCAACCCCAACACCCGCACCTGCCCCATCTTCCGCACCCGCCAGGACGCCGAGCTCACCAAGGCGATCTACGAGCATATCCCCGTCCTGGTGAACGAGGCTGAGGAAGAGGACCCTTGGGGCATCTCCTTCCTCCCCATGTTCCACATGTCCAACGACTCGGAGCACTTCCGCACCCGTGAGGAGCTCCAGCAGGACGGGTTTGGCCTCGTCGGAAACCGCTTTCTCAAGGGCAACGAGATCTACCTCCCGCTATACGAAGCCAAGATGATCTGGCAGTTCGACCACCGCTCCGGCACCTACGAAGGCGTCACCAGCCGCCAAAGTACCCATCTCCCGGCTCCCTCTCCTGCCCAATACGCCGATCCAGCGTACCTTCCCCAACCTTGGTACTGGGTCCCCAAGTCGGAAGTCGACGCGCGATTGAAGGAATGGGACCGCCACTGGCTACTGGGGTTTCGGGACATCACCAATGCCACCAACGAACGCACGGGGATCTTCAGCCTCATTCCGCGTGCAGGTGCTGGACACACAACTCCACTGATCCTCTCGCAACAGGGTAGCACCTTTGTCTCCTCGGTTGGACTATCCAGCCTGAATTGTCTGAGTGCTGACTACATTAGTAGGCAGAAGATTGCGGGAACGCATCTTACGTTCTTCTACATAAAGCAGCTTCCCGTTCTTCCTATTGAACGCTATTCCCTGGCAGATCTGCTTCGCATTGGGAGACGCCTGGTTGAGCTGGTGTACACCGCATGGGACATGAAGCCCTTCGCAGATGAAGTTTGGCACGACGCCGACGAGCCTCTGCGCACCGCCATCAAGCAGCAATGGGAGGCGAACGCCGCAGTCACCGGCGGGCACACGTGGGACCTGCCCGAATGGCTCGAGGCCTACCCGGAGATCGAAGCCGACCAGAACAAGGGCATCCCGCTGCCGCCGTTCAAATGGGATGAAGACCGCCGCGCCAGCATCCGCGCCGAACTCGACGCCTACTACGCCCAGCTGTACGGCCTGACCCGCAAACAGCTTCGGTACATCCTTGACCCCGCCGACCTCACCCCCAAGGAACTCGAGGACATCCTCGATCCCTGGGAAGAGATCACGGACCCCCTCGACGAAGAAGCCTACCAAGCCCGCGCCGCCTCCTCCGATTTCCCCGGCCAAACCTTCCGCGTCCTCAAAGAGAAAGAAACCAAGCAGTTTGGCCACTACCGCACCCGCCGGTTGGTGCTCGAAGCCTGGGAGCGCGTTGGGGCAGCACATGGCGCGCAGGATCCATGACAGGCAGGAACAAATCCTGCTGGTGCGGATCGGGCAGGAAATACAAGCATTGCCATCTGCGTCGTGAAGAGGAAGAGCCTTTGTCTCAGCAGAGAATCGAGGCCATGCTCATCCGCAATCGGCGGCGCAGTCAATGCATGCACCCTGAGGCGGGTTCGACAAGCTGTGGTCGAGCGGTGCGTGCGCATACGATCCCGCGAGCATCAACACTGGGGGAAATCACGGACCAGACCAACCACGTGCTGAGTTTCTACCCTGGACTCCTGACAGCGCCGTTATACGAGGGACCATGGCGTGTGGGATGGAGACGTGCTGCAACATTTGCTGGTTTCTGCAGCAATCATGACAATGCCACCTTTGCTTTGGTCGAGGACAGGGCCTTTGGGGCAACCGGAGAGCAGTGCTTTCTCCTTGCTTATCGCGCTGTCTGCTACGAGCTATGGATGAAGCGGTGGCTGGATGATGCAGTCCCGGGACTGAGAGATGTGCTGGACCGAGGTAAACCCCGGGAGGAACAGCGAGACATTCAGCAATGTCTGACTTGGTTCCATACTGGTGTGAGACGCGGACTTGTCGACATAGCTTACTGGAAGGAACACATGGACCGGGCTCTAATGTCCCAGGACTATGCACAGTGGGCACACTGTGTTTTCACTCTGGGGGGTCACCTCTGCGTTGCGGGAACCGGAGTCATGACCCCCGAGTTAGATTACCACGGCAACGAGATACAGACGCTCGAGAATCTGGGAGACAGAGTGTTCCCTCTGGCGCTCAGCATGATCGTGTCTGAAGGCAAGGAAGTCCATATTATCATGTCATGGCCTGCAGAGACAGGTGTAGAGTTGTCTCACACAAGATGAGCATGAAGGCCGCCCGTGTTTCGCATGCGAGATGAGCATGAGGGATGGAGGGCGAGGCGCGTGAGTCGCAGTCTAGGAGGCGATGAACGTCATGATGAACGACTCACGCGTGATGACGATGGAGGAGCTGGCAGCGTTTCTCGAGTCCAGCGACGCCCTCACCTTCAAGGGGAGATCCCCCAAGGAGAACTACGCCTGGATCGAGCAGACGCTGCGGAGGTACAAGTACAGCTCGCGATCCAAGGCCGAGAAGGGGCTGTTGCGGCAGTACATCGTGAAGATGAGCGGCTACTCGCAGGCACAGCTCAGCCGTCTCATCGCCCAGTACCGGAGCACCAGACATGTGGAGCTACCTGAGTACCAACGCCGCCGGTTCCCAGTGAAGTACTCTCGTGTGGACCAGGCGTTGCTGGCTGAAGTGGACAACGCACACAGCCGGCTGTCGGGACCGGCAACCCAGGCCATCCTCCGCAGGGAGTACACCGTGTTCGGCCGGGAAGAGTTCCGGTGCCTGAGCGAGATCTC
>PUMK01000007.1 GCA_003551325.1 Candidatus Acetothermia bacterium
CACGGTCCAGCGTCCCAGTTCCCTTGCCGCTGGACGAGCTGACCGTTCTCGAGGAAGAACCGGGCCCGGATCTGCTCGGTCCGGTCGATAGAGCGGATCTTGACGAGTTCCTCTGACACCAACGCACGCAGCGTGATCATCCGTCTCCTCCAGCCTCGGTCAACACGTTACCCGAGTCCGCCTAGCATCGTCTAGGTGTTACGAAGCCAGAGCGGACACCCGTTTTCTCTCGAGATTTCGGCATGCTATCATGGGTTACCATGAGCTACAAGGAGGGATTGACATGCCGACGTACGTCCTGCTCAGCAAACTGACGGATGGAGGCGCGAAAACCGTCAAGGACAAGCCCGAGCGCATCAAGGAGGTCAACCGGGAGATCGAATCGCTCGGGGCAAAGGTGATCCACCAGTACGCTACGCTAGGGCGGTACGACTTCGTGAACATCGTCGAGGCCAAGGATGCCGCGGCCATCGCCCGGGTGGGGTTGGAGCTTGCCGCCCGCGGTACCATCCGCATCGAAACGCTCACGGCCATCCCCGCCGACGAGTTGATCGCTCAGCTGCGCGGGGGGTAGCTTCCGAACTGAAGGGCGTGGCTCGCCCCACGCGATGCGGTTCGCGCCGGGGATACTGCTGGCGGCGCATTGCGTTCCGGGCTGAGGCCGCGCCCTTTGTCTCTCCGCAGAGCGTTCTCCAAGCGGATTCGTTCCACGCTCCCCCGTGTTGAACGGACGGCTCCTCCTCGGCGCGGAAAGCCCGCGCGTTGTCGCAGCACCGAGGAGCAAACGGTCCTTGTGCAGCGTACAATCGCGGGCAAGGAGGGCAACAAGATGGACGGTACAACCGCATGGGCCGACCTCTCTACGGGCCTGCAGATTGCGATCATCGTCCTTGGGGTGGTTCAGGTCGGTCTGCAGGTGTTCGCCCTGACCCGGTTGCTGCGCACCCCAGAAGATCGGCTTCAGACCGGGAAGCGGTGGATCTGGCTGTTGATCGTTCTGCTCGGCGGGTTGGTGGGAGCCATGGTGTTCCTCGCGGCGGGAAGGCTTCCACCTCAAGCCGCGGATCCCGCGCGGTCGGAACGAAGCGTGCGGGCAACCAACGAACAGGGACGGCGAGCAGCTGATATCCTCTACGGAAAGCCCGGTGAGGACCGGTCAGACCAAGAGCAGGATCGAGCCTCGTGATCCCGGCGATCGAGCTCAGAGACCTTACCAAGGTGTACCGCACTGTCCGCGCATTGGATGGTGTGGATCTTGAGGTCCCGCAAGGCTCTGTGTACGGCTTCCTCGGGCCCAACGGCGCCGGGAAGACGACGGCCTTGCGCATCTTGAGTGGCTTGTCTCGTCCCACGTCGGGAAGCGCGCACGTTTTGGGTAACGATACGACCCTGCACCCCGATCAAGTACGGGGAGTGATCGGCTTTCTGCCGGATGTACCTGGCTTCTACAGCTGGATGACGGGCGAGGAGTTCCTGCGGCTGTCGGGAAGGCTGTTCGGCCTCTCGGGCCGTGTGCTCGACCAACGCGTGGGAGCGCTCCTTGATCTGGCCGGACTCTCCGGGGTGGAGACCAAGGTAGGCGGCTACTCCAGGGGGATGCGCCAACGACTAGGCGTAGCCCAGGCACTGATCAACGCTCCACGGGTGCTGATGCTTGATGAACCCACGTCGGCGCTCGATCCGATCGGGCGGAGGGATGTGTTGGACATGATCGCTGGGCTCGCTGGACGAACCACGGTGTTCTTCTCCACGCACATCTTGTCGGATGTAGAACGTGTGTGCGACAGGGTGGCCATCCTGCACCGCGGGCGGCTGGCCGCACAAGCTTCCATTGATGACCTCAAGGCCCGCCATGGCATCCACAAGGTGAGGCTGACGGTGAGGGGCCCTGCACGCGAGCTTGCGGCTGTGCTGCAAAGCGCGCCGTGGGCTACGCATGTGGAACACCCTGAGGACGATTGCCTGGAACTCTCCGTACAGGATCTTGCTGCCGCACAAGTCGCCATCCCTAGGGAGATCGCCGCACTTGGCATAGGGCTTCGACGGCTCGAGGCCGTGGAGCTCAGCCTGGAGGACGTGTTCGTGGACCTGGTGGGAAGCGGCCTTCCATGACGGGCCTTGCCGGGTTCCTGCGGAAAGAGCTTCTGGAGATCCGGCGTACTTGGCGCATCTGGGTGCTGCCGGGGATTGTGCTCTTCTTCGCACTGACGGGACCTGTGTTGGCGCGGTTCACACCGGAGCTTCTCCAAGCCATAGGGCCTCAGGACGCCGGGTTCGTCATCGAGGTCCCCGACCCGACATACGTCCACGCCTACCAACAATGGACGCAAAACCTGACGCAGATCGTCACGTTCGCGCTCATCATCATGCTGGGAGGTGTGGTGGCTGGGGAGCGGAAGTCCGGGACTGCTGTGCTGATGCTCACCAAACCCCTCAGCCGCTCCGGGTTCATCCTGGCCAAGTTCGTCGCACAGAGCGCGCTGCTTGTGAGCACCCTACTCGTTGGGGCTGCCGTTACTTGGGGGGTGACGTGGGCCATGTTCGGCGAGGCTCCCTTGCGCCCGCTGGGCGCAGCCACAGGAGTGTGGCTGGTGTGGGCACTCATGTTCGTGGCGCTGATGTTGCTCCTGTCGGCCATGCTGGGCGCGCAGGCTGGGGCCGCAGGGCTGGGTGTGGCTGTGTTCATCATGCTCTCCATCCCCAGCGCTTGGGAGACGGCAGCGCGGTTCAGCCCCGCGGGGCTCCTCGGCGCTCCGGGGCGCCTTGTCACAGGACAGCCGGTCTACCTCGCGTGGCCACTGCTCACGACGTTCGCCCTGACTGCCCTAACCTTGGGAGGAGCGATCGTTGTCTTCAACAAGAAGGAACTCTGAACAAGCCGGAAGCCCCGGTCAACGCGTGCCGACGAAAGAGGTGGTGTGATCGATGTCCAAGAGGAGAACAATCGCGAACGTCCTTCGGAGCCTTCTGGCGACCGTGCTTGTGTTCGCCGCAAGCGTCGCCGCTGCAGGCGGAGGAGTTGAGGAGCCGCCGGACCTGAGCGGACATTGGGCTATGGCCCAGGTGACCACGGACATCGTGGAGTACCCGCTCGTCGGTCGGCGTACGCGGGTGGCCGTCCTCGTCCTACGACTGACGATCGACCAGTCCGGTACGTCGCTTACCGTTCGCGAGAAGCACTGTCTGGCTATACTTGATGACGGCACTGACCTCGTCCAAACCGAGATCACCCAAGCATTCCTGCGTTCGCTGAGTGCGGAGGGCCGAACCGCAACGCTCGAGCGTGCTGACGATGGGTGGCGCTTCGTGTTCCCGTGGGGCACCGAGGTACACGGTGCACGCCTTGAGGATCCGGTCAACGATCCCCTCCCCGCGCGGCCTGACGATCCCCGCGTGTTCGACCAAGACGAAGACGGGAATCCGGGGGTAACCGTGCGCTTGTCGATCCTCGGGCTTGTGCGTGGCGAAGTCTACGCGGTACAGCGGCTCTCCAAACACATGGAGGGTGATGTGGTCTCCAACGATCATCTTGTGGGCTTGATCACGTGGACGAACGAACAGGTCCGGCTGGCGGCCACCAGCGATCTCCTCATGGCGGGTGGGGACGCTGATGTGCATCCTGATCCGGAGCGGAGTTACTTTGTGGCCCGGCGGATCACGCCGGACCTTACGTGCGCCGACCTTGAGGCGACCTGGCGCGAGGTTCTGGGTCTCTGAGGCGTTTTCCAAGCACCATGGCTATCGAGTGCTTGCTCCTGCCGTGGACGCTGGCCGGACATTGGTTTCGTCTACTGGGGAGGATCGCCCATCATGGGTATCCTCAGCATCGGAGGTGTGTAGCGTGAAGTCCCCCTTCAAGTGTTGGGCCTGCCTGCTGGCGGGTCTCCTCATCTCAAGTCTGCTCGTGGTCTCCGGCATGCCATGCACAATCACACTGCGGCCTGGAGACTCCATTCAGAGAGCCGTCGACCAAGCGCAGGAGGGAGACGTGCTGTGTCTCTCGCGGGGAACGTGGAGCGAGCATGTGGTTGTTCGCCAGTCGATCACCCTGCGTGGCGCGGGTGCTGACCGGACCGAGATCAAGGGCACTGCGTACGGGGAACCTGTTGTCTGGGTGAAGGGGGACGCCACCGTGGTGCTTGAAGGGCTCACCATCCGGGATGGCGTGGGGGCTGGCCTGGAGCGCGCGTACCCCTCGGCGGGACTGCTCGTGTCGGGTGACGCCCAGGCTGAGCTAAGAGCCTGCCGACTTGAGGGAAACAACCCGGCGGGGCTCCTCGTGCAGGACTCGGCAAGCGTGCGTGGGGTGGACACGCGCATCAGCGAGAACCTTCGTTTCGGAGCCGTCGTCCGAGGGATGGGCGATGCGGCCCTCTCCCAGAGCTCGGTTAGGGAGAACGCTCAAGGCGGGGTCTGGGTATCCGGTGATGGACGTTTTGAGGGTTCGGACATCGTGGTGGCTGACAACGGCAGCACCGGGTTGTGGGTGCGCGATCAAGCGATGATGCTGCTCGACGACTCCCTTGTGGAGGGCAACAAGGGGCCCGGAATACGAGTTCAGAACAGTGCTCGGGCAGAACTCCGAACCAGTCAGGTGCTCCGAAACCAGGATCCCGGGGCCACGTTGCTCGACAACAGCCAGGTGGAGTTCACCGAGACATCGCTCCACGGAAACTGGCTGGGGATCCTCATCACCGGGAACGCCTACGCTGTTGTCGAAGCGTGCCACATCAAAGCCAACCGGTGGGAAGCAGTCCGGATCACAGAGGAAGGGCGCGCTCACGTCGCACGGAGCCTCCTCGAAGAAGGAACTTCGGCACTCCTCATGACAGGGAGATCGGCGGCAGTCGTGGTGGAGAACGAGATCCGCGGGTTCCGAATTGCAGGGATCTCGGCCTACGGGCACGAGCTCGTGGGCAATGACAACCGCATGCGCGACAACACTGTTGACGTGCTGGGAAACGTACCCGGTGGTTTTCGCGTTCCGCTTCGCGAACCCACCGAGGACACCATCACGTTCCCTGATGAGACGTACCCAACGCTGCAGCACGCTGTGGACGCCTTGAGGAATGGCGGCGTATTGAGGATCCGTGCGGGGACCCATCGGGCTACCGCAACGGTGGAGCGTGAGGCCGTGTTCCTTGGAGAGCCTACCACACAGCTACAGAGTGCCCATCCTGATGCTCCTTCACTGTCGCTTGTCGGCCAAGCCGACGTGCGCCTGGAGAACCTCGAACTCGTGGGCGGAGCCATCGGCTTGGCCGCGGGGTTCGAGGCGCGCGCGGACCTCGAGGATGTGGCGATCCGTGGCAACGAGACGGGGGTCATTCTGTGGAACAACGCTGCGCTCACCATGCGGGCGTGCGAGGTGACAGCAAACTCGGACCACGGCCTGACGATCTCACATGCAGCCACAGCCGTTCTCACAGCATGCGTGGTAGCCAGCAACGGCGGGGACGGCATCCAAGGGTGGGATGACGCGCGGGTGACGATCAACAGCTCCAGGATCGCGTCAAACCAACAGCATGGGGTTCATGCGGGAGTGACGAGCGCGCTCAAGATCGTTGACAGCGTGGTTACGCACAACAAGAACGGGATCACGATGAGCCATAGCAGCCAGGGTACCATCGACGCTGTCTCCATCTCCAACAACAACGCCGGTATCTTCCTTGAGGGGAGAACCCGCACCAGCGTCCGTGACTGCACGATCACTGCCAACGAACACGGCATCTACATCCGGGACGCAGCACATGCCACCATTGTGGGGAACGACATCTTCGACAACGCGCGCTACGGGGTGACGATGCTCGCCTCGCTGTTCAGCGGCTCGGTGAGCGGAAGCGGGAATGCGATCGAAGGGCCCAAGGTCCCTACGAGTAGGTTTGATCAAGCGCTCTCCACGCGCGTGCTTGAGTTCCTGAAGACAGAGG
>PUMK01000330.1 GCA_003551325.1 Candidatus Acetothermia bacterium
CCGGGAGATCCAGCACCCAGGGCTTTCGCGATCAAAGAAGACCACTTCAGCTGGCCTACTTGGTCTCTTGTTCCTGATCTTGGCGGCAACAGTTGCACATGTCACATCGAGATCATCAGCGTCGGGATCAACAGCTACTGCGATCTGCTGGATCGAGCTGCCAGAAAGGGCATCAAGGATGTGCTCGTCTCCACTCCCCAGTGACCAGCCCAAGAGGACAACGGACTCGCCTACATCCTTCATCAGGATGTCGTAGTAGACAGAAGTCAGATACGGACTGCGATGAATAGCAGCGAGCTTCTGCGCGGACGTGCCCTCGCTGACAAACAGCGGCGTCGCCAGTTCATCCCTCCAAGTTCGGAAGACCGCCTCAAGGAGGGTGGCATCATCGCTAACGTTGACCTTCCGCTCTCTGCCGTGGATGTCGGATATCAGAGCCAGGTTGCCATGAGGGTAGACAACAAACGTGGCTTGATTTGCTCTCCCGTATGGCTTCCGGAGATAGCCCCAATCATGCTCGAATGTGCCGCCCACAAAGCAATCCTTGAAGCGATTTGGCGTCTCGGCATTACAGAGGAGAAACGCCCAGTAGACAAGAAGGTCATAGTTCAGGGAGGCGACAGTGGAGAAGTGCTGCATGAACTCGCCTGCCAACCTGAGACGGTCCTCAACCTCGCCATAGCGCGGATGGATGCTTCCGATTACCTGCACAAGCGCTTCCCGTACAGCGGAGTATGCTTCGGTGGTGCGTCTGTCAGCAACCCCGAGGGCCTTGTTCACCTCGCTGGCGTGCCAGAGAATGCGAAGCACCAACTCGAAGTCCGGGGTGTTGAGGTGGGAGAAGACTCGAAGAACATCCGGCGTAATTAGATTTGCTTCCTCGGCCTTTGCTTTGAGGGAAGGATACCGAAAGCGGGTATCAAAAGCAATCGACGCGCCGTTTCCCAGAATCAACCCGTCGCGGAATCCCTCCGAAACATCCTCCCATTGGTAGACTCTGTACCCCACGTCAACCCCCCTCTCCCCGAGATCGCCTCTTCCGATCTCACGGTCCCCCCTCGGACAGCTGTCCTCTGGTTCTTGACCCATCAGGCTCCGTCCTGTACGACCTTGATCTCCTCCTCAGTGAGGCCGTAGAGGTCGTAGACGAGCTGGTCGATCTGGTGGTCGGTGGCGGTGATCTGGCGTTGGAGCATGGTCTTCTCGTGGACGGTATTGGCGGCGCGGGGCTTTCCAGCCATCTCGACAGAGCAGTTCATCGCGATCAGAGCGCCTTCTTCAGAAGCACGTCGACGGTCTCCTTGATCTTGGCCTTCTGAATCTCAGGATCCTCCTGCTGCAGATACTCGACTGCGGATAGATCATCGCCCCGCCTTCTGTTCTGTCTGGGTTCCAGAGCCTCGATCAGAATGGCTTCAACCGCGGGGAGAAGCCTGTCTGAGTGATACGAGCCCGGCAGTGCGCCGAGCCGGCCATCATCGGAGACCGGCAGTAGCCCGAACCATGAGAACCTATCCCACCTGGTTGACAAACGATCCGCTCCGTGCTCGTAGAGACGTCTGCCCATCGGTCTCTCAACTGCGCGGCCTACGTAGATGACCTCTCGTCCGTCATAGAGCAGGTAGATGCCGAATTGGTTGCAGAAGTCGACAGGCTTCGCGCCCAGCTGCTGAACACCGAGAAGCTTCGGTTGCCTCGACCACTGCACGAAGTCGCGCCTCCAGAACATGCCGAAGGATGTCACAATCCCGTACTGTTTCTCCTCGTCGGACTCCTCTGGCTCTGTCTCCTTAGGAAGCGGTGGCGGGGGCAGGAGGTCAGGCCGGATCGCGTACTCACCCTTCCCCGCTCTCATAAACGGTGACCTATCACGTTCTTTGTTGATGGAGGTCGTTAGGTTAGCGCTCACTGTCGCCGCCGGTGTCGCACCTACGCTCTTTCTGAGGCCACGACTGACAATCTCGTCAGCAATGTCCTTGTAATGCATGGAGCTCCCGGCTTCCTTCAGCACGCGTTCGATGGCCTTTCGCCAAGATAGATCTTTGGCCACATCGCCTCCTTCGTAGGCCTTCCTACTTTAAGGAGCCCCCGCCTCTCCGATCTAGCTCTGCGCACTCCGCTCTGGCACTTCCGGTGGCTGCGGTGCCGCTCGCGGGCGGCTCCTCATATCCGGGCGTGACGCGCGACCACTCCCATCCGACGAGCTCCCGGCGGAGCTGCGTCTCCTTGTAGCCGGAGGTCGTGTACACGGCGCGGTTATCCCGGAAACGCTCAACGAGCCTGCGTACGTCGGAGGGTACCGCCCTCGTCTCATCTGCCGCGTCCACCGTCTGTTTCTAGCATGTTCGGGGATGTGCGACAAACCGACGTGAGCGGTGGGGGTAAGAGTGAGGAGTGAGGGGTCAGGCGACGGCCGGGTATGTCGGCGATGTAGCCGCCATCCTCGTCGCTCCAGAGGATGTTGATGCTGTAGTCCTCCATAGCCTGATTCGCGCAGGACAGCGCCACCTCGTGCGTCTTTCCGCGCGTTTCGTCCGTAAGCACCATCTTCCCGTCCGCTCCCAGCGCACGTTGATCATCGGCATTCAGCAGCTCAATCACCGTACGCAATCCTATCTGGGGCGAGGTCCATGTTCGGCTCGACACTGATGCGAAGGGACTCCACCTCGGCTCGCTTCTCCCTGAAGTGTATGTACGCCACGTCCTGCTGCGGATTGTACGTGGACTTCATCTCGCATCACCCATGCTCCGAGGGCATCCTACCGCTTGCAGCGTTCGGGACAAGTTCTCGTCACAGGAATGCACGGAACAAGAACTGACCCCGCCGTCTACCCAGTCCATCAAGACTCCTCCGGCGCATTGTTCCGACAGGCCCGCGTCTACCTATCGTGCCACTCCTCATAGGCCCAGTCTTCGTACGTCTGGGCGTACCACCTATCGAGTTCGCTCGAACGATCGATGACTGGGTCAACGCCCGCGATCACCAGTTCATCGTAGTCTTTCAGCTGAAGGTCGCAGGCCTCACATTCAAAGGCGACACCGACAAACGTCAACCCAGGGAGCAGCGACCCGTCCTCATCCACTTCCCCATCTGGCTGTGTGTCTCCGAGGAGCACGGCGTCCGAACGACATACCGGGCAGGAGATCACCGTTGCCTCCCAACTATCCACACTCATCGAGTTCGGGATCTCGACCTTCTTGGCTTTTGCTTGTGCTGCTTCTATCGCCCTGTGGACGCGCGCAATGCGTTCCTCTTCGAACCGCGCAAGGAATGCATTGTCCGCCTCTTCGTCGCCAAGCCGACAGTACCTCAGCAGATCCGGCTCGTGCTGCTGCACATGCTTGAAGAGGGACAGAAACACAAACGCCGCCCTCTGGGCTTCGTATCCCCGGAAGCTCGGGAGAGCGCTGTGTACACAGGTGTTACGGTTCTCAACGAGGAATCTGAGGTGTGCGCCAAGCCGCCTCGCAAGCTCGGGAGACAGCAAGGGGACGAGACCTACCGCTTCACGGAACTCAACAGTTCTGAAGGCGCACGACCTCAGATCAACCACATGCGGTGCAAGACGTGCGACGGAAGGAATGGTTTCAGGTGCTGTCAACGCGCACTTGACCTGCAGGGGGACATCGCGAAAAAGGAGAAGAAGATGGGTGTTCGCAATCCAGCACTTGAGGAGCAGTTCCACAGCAATCGCCAGGTTTCCGATCGCCGCTTGCCTGTTCGCGCCAATGCTATTCCGGCCTTCGAGCAATGCGAGCCCTGCATTCCCGTACCCCATCGCAGCGTCGCGAAGGGACCGGACTATCTCCTCCTGTACCTCACGCATGTACACCCCTCCCTCGCTCTCGCGCGATGCAACCGGTTGTTCCAGACGAAACCCAACTTGCGAGACCCGGAAAGCACTCTGCCGCATGGCGCTGATTCCCCTTTCCTGCGACGCACGACCTGCCGACGAGTTGGTCAATCTGGCTGTCGTTGGAGATGATCTGGCGCTGGAGCGTGGTCTTCTCGTGGGCGGTCGTCTGGAACGAGTTCTCCTGTCTAAGTCTCATGATCCTCAATGCTGTAGTAGAACGCAACATACTGCCTCCTCAGATCGCGGCTACTTAGGGCGGATGGGGGTCTAGCAGCATAGGAGACTTCGAATAGGAGTTGCCGATTCGCGCCCTTGCCGTGACCGGTCAGGAAGTGGACTGCCTCTTCGCGGTCTTCCGTTATGGCGGTCCCTATAATCGGGGGATCCCGCTTTACGTCCCCGGTGAACTGCCGCCAAACGCAGGTCTCTCCCACGGCCAACACAATCGGGAATGCCTTCTCAACCACCGCGCGATCTTGCCGAACGCGTTCGACCTCCACACGCCCCCTTCCCATGCTCGTGCCCCGAAGCCGCGCTTCAAACACATCACGAGAAGGCTGCAAGACTAGAACAGGCACACTGCCGGCGTTCCAGACATCAAACTCCACATACCCCTCCCGGTCGCCTCCGTCGATCCTTTCGGTATGCGGGTACATGCAGGGCTCCTTCGGAACTACGCCCAGCGAGGGTTCGTGGGTGAGCTGGTAACTGCGCCGTTCAAGGAGGTAAGTGAGGAAGGCGACAGCTGCAAGAGCCAGACCTGTGGCGATTGTCGCGAACGCCATGACTTGTTGCTCCACAGGCACTCTGACCGCTATCCACACAGCGTATGCTAGGAGCCCAAGGATGACAGCCGCGGGGACCACTCCCCGCCACCACCTTCGGGCAGAACGCTTGCAGCGCGTTCTCCAGGAACTCATCGCATGGCCTCCTCCACAGTCCGAATCTCCTCCTCGGTCAGGCCGTAGAGCTCGTAGACGAGTTGGTCGATCTGGTTGTCGGTGGCGGTGATTTGGCGTTGGAGGGTGGTCTTGTCGTGAGAGGTCTTGGCGGCGGCGAGTTGCTTGTGGAGGTCGAGCATGGTCTGGACGAGGCTGACCATCTTGTCGTGTCTGGCTTTGTCCGCGAGATCGGAGAAATCGATGGTGCGGATGGGAATCTGCTCAAGGTATTGCCGGTTGTACGCGTAGAACCCCCCTGAGAAGCGACTGCTCCTCGACTGCACGAAGCGATCCACGAGCGTTGAGTTCAACAAAGCCAAGACATATTCATAGGATAGGGCGAAATCGGGCTTCAGGGTCAGGCCGTACCCTCCTCCGCCTCCTCCACCGCTACCCACAAAGTAGAAGTGCCCCTCTCGATCAAGTGTAAAGGATGCTCGCTTCGCTATGCTTGGCGTAAGAATCTTGACCTGTTCCATCTCGGCCAGATTCTGCGAACGGCCAAATGCATACCACCGATCATGCTTCCACTTACCCCTTTCCCTGGATTCCAGCGCAGTGCGGTTGGCAGTGAGGTAGGCCCAAGTCAGGGGAACGCGGACAGCCAGCTCCTGCTGCGAGAGCAGTTCAGCCTTTCCATCAGTAACTCTGTACGGGAACAGAATTGACTTCGTGGGTGCATCGATGGAGTAGCGTCTGATGTTCAGAGAGCCCTTGCACAGGGCATGCATGAGTTCAGGTTCAAGAGCCACCTCCTCTTGAAGTGCGTCGGAGAAGAACCGTCCATCACCGGAGTTGGTCAGTATAAACACCTTGTCTGCGCCGGTGATCAGCCCCTGGAACATCCGGGCTGTCACATCGCAGAGCCTGTGCGGGAACGACTCGACCTTGTCTAATACGGGAGCAAGACTGCCTCCTGTGAAAGCCCACTCCTGGGAAGTTATCCGTTCCGCCGTCACTGTCCGACGGTGTGCGTGCCCTGTTGTCAGCCAAGCTGTGAGGTCCACGACTTCGACAGAATCGCACTTCTCGGCGCCCGACCTATCCAGAAACAGTAGGGCTGTGTATGTCGTTGCACCAGCGAACACCTGCTGATCGTTGAAATGCACGACGTGAGAGACGTGTCGCCCC